>JAXHVC010000178.1:0-2617 GCA_034189315.1 Chloroflexota bacterium
ATGCTGGCTGTTAAAATCGGGGTATTCCCATATGGTACCTTGTCCGGTCCCGTTAAGGATGCGGAGTCTGGGACCATCGTGTCCTTCTGCCCATCGTTCGTAGAATAGGTGGTCAGCCAGCCCGTCATTGTTGAAATCGGCACAGGCCCAGTCGATAGTCTGTGCATTATCACCATGATCCTCTTGCTGAAACAAGACTTCTCCAGATGATGAAGAAACGACAGTGCGCTGTCCAGGCATATCTGGCTGCCCTTTCACAAAAAGGATCTCCTTTGTTTCATCGCCATCAACATCATCGACCAATGTTATCGTATTCGCATCTAACCAATAACCCGAGTCTGTTCCATTTGAATCGAAAAGCTTATCTCCCCCAGGTTGGAAATCTAGGTCTAAAGCGCTAGTGCCCTGTGATTCTGCCAGGATGATGCAATTGTCACCCGCAGCCATTAAGTCATCATATCCGTCTCCACTCACATCACCGAGGATTTGATATTGGATGTTTCCCCACATATCTCCATTCTTGGTTAAAGTGCTTTCTAAATCCTCATAATTAGGATTGTTGTCTGGATCGTTGAATAAGTTCCTGTAATTGTGTGATTCGTAGGTCCGAGTCCATAGGAGGTCACCTGCTATACTTAAGATAAAGAAGTTCCTCTCACACCCTACGATAATGACAGGTTCTGTTGCTAGGCACGAGTTCTCCATTATGCCTAGGGATGCAATTCTCTTATTAATCAGACCTCCATCGCTGGTATCTGGGTTTTCCGGATTCTTTCCTGTATATTGTGTATATAGCTCATGGTAGTAATCACTTGTTACTACGGTCTGTTCAAGTAGAACAGAACCGTCATTTCCGCTGATGGCTATTATCCTGGAGTTCTCTCCGTAAGGATCTTTGCTTGAAGTGGATGATTGTATGTGCCCAATGATATCTGTATAGTTGTCACCATTGAGATCGACTGTGGTTTGTATATCGCATATACCACCGGTGAGGGCAAATTCGTTATAGGTCATTTCATATGGAGACCATGCTGCCTGTTCGGTGGCTCCATCTATGACGTAAAGGCATCTGGTTCCATAGCTCTGTGATTGAGACTGTCGTTGTTTGGAATAGATCAATAGATCAAGGGTCTCATCACCTGTGAAGTTGCTTCTCTGCATTGCCACACCAGTTATTCGGGGGTAATTCCACTCGACCGTGGCTGATGAGTCTTGGGCGGATAATAGCAGCAAGTCTTGTTCGTCAGATACGAGGAGGAACTCGTTTTCAGCAACTTCCTTCACCCGAAACATATCGTATCGGGTTGATTGAGAGGCTAAGTTCAGCGAAATACTACCTAAGTCATCGCCTTCCACCAATGAGAGTAGTGCCATATCACCTGACGTGACATTTGGTACAAGAAGCACTGTTTGCCCGCCCAGAGACATTGTCTCTATGCGGGCAATACATGATAAATCCAGCGCTGTGAGCTCTCCCCGGTTCTCCCAAATCGTAGTCTCGGTGGCCGGATCGACCAAGAACAATCCAGAGGTCGCCGACTGGTATCCATTCTGTCCCCCACTCTGACTGGTTGCGCCTGCTCCCAAATATGTGGCGGCTATGATCTCTGGAGTGCCATCACCAGAAATATCCTCTACCTTCGATAACTGCAGGTTGAAAAAACTATTGTTGCGAGGGCCTGTAGGATACTTCTGATTTTGCATATAGTATGCATAGAGGGAGCTGGCAACGTAATCAATAAAGGTGTCACTCTCCCAATCCATACCACCATCACCGAGGTTGATAATGCGTACTTTACCATCCTCTGCACTAACTATGATCTTGTGGAACCCATCGATTTCGATGGGGATGATATCCCATACCGATCGGTCGATAGTACCATATTCATCGCCAGAGTCGTCGTATACGGTGCATTCTTCCACTATTGTCTTCTTCCATATTCTCTTACCCGTCTTGCCACTGACTAAGTGTATTGAACCGTCTTGCGATCCCACAGCAACTTCGGAGATACTGTCTCCATCTATATCTGATACTGCAACTGCTCTCCATAGATTGGCGTCTGTTGTATACTCCCAGATCATATCACCACCTTGGCCACAGCTGAGCATGTAAAGGCTATATCCTGATGTGACAACTACTTCAGGACAATTATCGCCATCGATATCTGTAGTGGAAGCAATATCAAATGAGGGTGTTTGTATATCAGTCCACAGTATTTCCTCGTCGAATAGTTCGGTGGTGGGCGAATAGGTCCATAGATTCTCTCCTCCACTACTATAGCATCGTACATTAGCAAAACACGTGTTATCTGTGATGACAACTATATCATTTCTACTATCACCGTTGAGGTCGTTTGTAGTAATGATTTTAGTGACCCCAGCTGGTGTGGAAATGAATGTATGTAGACTGTCTTCTTGGAGATATAGGATATAGATGCCTTTGGATGTTCCTAGGATTATGCAGTCATCTTCCCCATCCGCCAGTTTGGTGACGGTAATATCTGTTTCGATATCTCCAGTCAGTCCCACTTGCACTAGCGATACGGAGGGATGAGAATTTGTGACATCTTCAGCGGGGTTAAGGACATCCGATTGAATGATCGTTACAAGTGGTTCG
>JAXHVC010000179.1:0-17725 GCA_034189315.1 Chloroflexota bacterium
GCCATTCCCTCTATGAGATAAGTGAGGAATTCCTCAGAGGATTTGTCGATCCAGTGAAGGTCCTCAAGAGCGAGGATCAGTGGCCTTTCCTGGCTCAATCGAATCAGGAGGCCCCTCAGAGCTTCGAGAATCTTCTGTCTCTTCTGTTGGGGTTCGAGCTTCAGATACATCTCATCGGCCGCACCAGTGCCAAGGATATCCCGCAGAGGAGGGAGGATGCCATCCAGGTTTTCATCTAGTCCCAGAACCATATCCTCGATCTTGTCTTTGATGCAAGACTCAAATTGTCCCTCAGCTATATCGAAGTAGGACCTCAGGATGTGAAGGATGGGCAGATAGGGAATGGAATCCCCATGATATAGACAGGATCCCTCGAAGTAGGAGTGCTCCCGATCGGCAAGCCTGGTCCTCATTTCCAGGAGGAATCTTGATTTCCCTATCCCGGCCTCTCCACGTATGGCAACAACCTGTCCTCGACCTTCCTTAACCCGGGCACAGCAATCCTTTAAAAGCGATAGCTCGCTTTCCCTCCCCACGAACTGGGTCAGGCCTCTCTTCACAGCTGCATCCATAGTACCCTTTATCGAGCCTGCTCCTAGAAGCTGATACAGCTCTATGGATTGTCTGTCCCCTGGCACATGGGTTTCGCCCAAGGATCTGAACTCAAAGTAGTCCCTGGTCAATTGGAAAGTACTCTGGGCGACCACTATGGTATTCGGCTCGGCTATATGCTGAATTCCCTCAGCCAGTAGGGCGGTATTCCCCGCAGGGATGTAATTGGCTCCTGTGGTATCTCCATGACTTTGTGTAACCGCAGCACCGGTATTGATCCCAATCCACAGATTACACTCAAAGCCCTGCTCCCTTAGTTCTGCGAAGTATGTGCGCAATCGTGTACGTAAGGCCAGCGCAGCTAGCAACGCTTGTTGAGCTGACTGCTCGTGGGATGCTGGCACACCAAACAAGCTCATGATTCCCCGTCCGGTGAACCAGGTTACGGTCCCGTGATAGCGGCGTATTTCCTCTGCCATCAAAGCGAAGCCTTCGTCAAGTATGTCCTCCACCCTCTCCTGTGGCAGTTCTGTGGAACATGCCACTTCGATCTCAGCAACCAGAGCCGTTGCCTGTTTGCGCTCACCGGCCAGGGCGAAATCGTCACCAAGCGGTTCCTGGACCGGGCTTTCTGGTAAGGGAGCGGAGGCGAGCAATGGTACCTCTGGTGGAGATGTTGTGCTCTCCGCACCTGCCTCCACACGAAGGTTGAGTGTTCGCAGCGTGTCGATGCTTTGAACTGAGCTTCTCTGATGCCGAGAAGCATAATAGGCAACAGCCTCAGCCCGGTTCTTGAGGGAGAGCTTATCCAGCACACGGCGTACATAGGTCTTGACGGTGCTATCGCTGACAAACAACTGATCGCCGATCTCGCTGTTGCTCAACCCCTGGCTCAACAGCCTGAGGACCTCTGTCTCCCTGGCGCTGAGCCTGGACACATCACTCGACACGAAGTTATTGGCAACCTCTCTCTGGACAACGCTGGCAGAAAGAGACAGGTTGCCTGCAGCGGCTAACCTTATTGCTTGGATCAATGGTCCTGCTATCCGGCTATTATCCAGCAGGTTTTGGGGAAGCAGTACACCGGATGTGCCCTGTGCTGCTTGTGAACTGCCAAACACAATTACCTTGGATTCTGGGAGGTTCTTGGCGAGGATCTCCAATTCGCCAGGCTGGGCCAGATACTCTGTCATGAGGATAATATGAGGCCTCAGATCGAGTGCTCTTTGGACAACGCTGGGGCTGTCGATTGCCTCGCCCACAACAGAGATATCTGTCTCGGCCCGGAGTATCTCGGACACGCTGGATCGGACTCCTGCGCTTGGATCTGCAACTAATACTCGTATTGGCACAGCCACGGTTCTCATGTCCTGAGCACCCCGCAACAAGTGACATGAGAGGTTGTCGGCCGCATCATATTAAGTACAGGTGGCGGACTTTTGCTGGATGCTCCCCTGAGGGGGTCTATTGTCTAGACAATCTATTGCTTTATGTTACACGTGGGTGAATTACGAGTCAAAATATTAGGGCGCCACTCTTAAAATTTGGAGGAAAGGGGATATCCATTCACTGAACGATTGCTAACAACAAATTCTCCATGTCGCACTGTGTGCTAATGCAATCCCAAATCCTAAGCTCCAATTTCCAAACAATTGTTTAGACTTTTCACTAAAGAATAACTTATATATACTTAAGTAACTATGAGTAATATCTAACATACAGGCTTCCTATAATTCTTAAGGTAATCGATAGAAGGTGACATTCTGGTTAACTTCAAACACTTGTATCTATACTACGAAGATATTTCATTAGCATTGGTGAGTTTTTTGGATTGAAGAGTAGGAGGCATTGATTTGGAGGCATTGATTGGATTCTTGTTCAGTGCAACTGTACTTGCCGCGTTTCTTTGGCTTGGTGCAAAAATCACCCGGATGCGTGCAACTTTTCTCGCCTTATTTGTTGCTGCAGCCATTAGTGCAGCACTGGGGCTTGTCGGAGGAATAATCGGATTCGGTTTATCGTTACTTGCGTTATTGGTACTTGTGTCGGCGATGACAGGTGAAAAAATCTGGCCTGATGTCGTGTGCACGGTTGCCGCCGCATGGGGTATACAGTTTGTCCTTGGCCTAGTATTACTTACTGCAATTATTGGCGATTGATGGTTTACACGTAATACTAACTGAAAGGCTCCCATTCTGATGAATCATATTGTAGTCTGCCGGAATGTCACCGATCTTGTCCCTGTATCTATGTACCCCTACAAAACTGATTAGGCATCGTTTGTGGAGAGAGTCCTCCATCGATATGCCAAATCGATTTAAGCTTCTATTCCTCTTCTTAACTTCACCTGGGAAACGAGGCTGATGTGGGTAATATAAGCTTGCCCTTGCGAACAACTGTCCGACATCAAGAGGTGACAAATATGCTTGGCAAAATAGTGGCAACAGTGCATGCCGAATATATATTTTCAAAAGCTCAGAGACTCGCTCAGCTGGGTAGATTCGACGAAGCGGTTGAGCTGTTTGACGAAGCTCTTTCTCTCAAGCCAAACGACAGCAGTATCTATCTTCACAAGGCGCTCTCCTTGGCTGAAAAGAATGACTACGGAGGTTCTATTGCCACGATACTGAGGGCAGTTGTACTGAATCCCTCCAATTCTGTTTACCGCATGTTTCTCGGTAGAATTCACTATGACTATGACCAACTGGATGAAGCACTAAAAGCCTTTGAAGAGTCTCTGAATATGGATCGATCGAATGAGGTGACATGGTGCTTTAAGTATTTAACCCTGATCTCCAAAGGAGAAAACACAGTACCATATGAAGAGCTGAGGAACCGAATACAAGGAACAAGTCCACATTTTCAAAGTCGACTAATTGTATTGTGTGAAGGATATCTGCAGCAGAACGGGATTCGTTCGGCATTCTCAGGAAAACCTGTGCTTCAAGATCAGGGCACTACTAATGTTGTGGATAGGCTGCTCGTACGATCCTTTGGCTGGATTGAGGGTTTGGTTAATAGTATCCGATACGCATCCGATTCGCCAAGGAAATCGGCATATATGCATTGCTTGGAAGGAGATAAACTATCTCTATTGGGGGACCATGTATCTGCTATTGCCGATTATATTAAGGCCTTGGATATTATGCCTGATCTTGACCAAGCCAAGCAGAGACTAGCTGAAGCGTATCTGAATAATGGAGAATATGAACATGCATTGGAGTGTGTCTTTAGGACGGAGCAATACTTGAGAGATAGGCCGATTTTGATGCATGAACAAGGGGCTCTTGGTGATACAGATTGCATCGCCAGCAATAAATCACAGGATCAGTATCTATGCCTGGTTCTTGGAATTATCTATTATGAACTTAACCAGGTTGATCAGTCGGTTGTTGAATTAGCGAGGGCAGTGGAACTAGGCTTGACCGATCATTTGGCATATTACTACCTGGGTTTGTGCAGCATAGCACATGATGATACTTTTCAGGCCAGGAGGTGGTTTCAACAAGCTGCCAGGGCCGCTGGTCCTCAGTTGGCTTCGAATCGATTTGATGAGATGATACGACTGTCTAGGGACACAGCTGTAGATGTTGGTGAGTTTGTCGGAGTATGATCCAACATCACCAATTCAATTAAAGCATGCATAGTGAGTATTGGAGCTAGAGTTATGGGAAAGCTGGTCGCTGTGCAAATGTGCTATAGTTTGGTAATCCACGTTCATGAATTTGATTCTATTTGAGAAATCGGAGGTCTCTCAGCCACTTCTAATGAAGGACCCCAGAGCCAAGCATATCTTGGAGGTACTTCGAAGGAAAGAGGGGGATGACTTCGATGTAGGTATAATCGATGGGCCCAAGGGAAAGGCAGTGTTGAAGGAGATCTTAACCGATGGACTTGTGCTCACATTCTGTTGGGGGGAAGAGGACCCGCCGCTTGATCCTATATCGCTAATCGTTGGCCTATCTAGACCACAGACTAATCGCAAGATCCTGCAAGAGGCATCGGCTATAGGTGTGCAACGTATGTTGTTTGCACAAACGGAAAGCGCGGAACTTTCATATACGTCTAGTCGACTGTGGACTGCTGGAGAATACAAACGCCATGTTCTCGCTGGTGTGGCACAGGGATTTGCCACTCGTGTGCCTCTTGTGGAATATGGAATGTCGCTTGATACAGCTCTAAATGAAGTGAACAGCTTGGCTGCCAAGTATGCCCTTGATAATTATGAGTACACGTTGCCTTTGGGAGAGATCAAACCTGCGTATAGGGATGAAATTGCCTTGGCAATAGGTTCGGAGCGTGGTTGGACGGCGAAGGAACGTGATATATTACGGGATTCGGGTTTCGTTCTGGTAGGTATAGGCCCTCGGGTGTTGCGTACAGAAACGGCGGTTATTGCCGCGCTGGCCCTAGTAAAATCGGCGATAGGATCTTGGAAATGACACAGCACCCACGATTTAATTACTTTTGACCTCTGTAGTCAACCTGGTGACAAGGATACCGGTTGTCTCAACTGCAGCTCTTTCCCGAATAGATACGGACAAGCCGAGGGCTTGATTCGTACCATCGAGATTGTTTGGTTACTACCTATATACCACTATGTACCGGACATGGCCAATTTCATGTGATAATCTTCTATTTGGCCTTAATTGCTCCCTCGCTTTGTAGTGAATCGATATCACTGGTGTTATATCCCAATTCCTTGAGAATGTCGGTTGTGTGTTCTCCCAGGGCAGGGGCAAAACTCTTGAATTTTGCAGGGGTATCAGATAGCTTGATTGAATGTCCAAGCTGCTTCACCTTCCCCACTTTGGGATGTTCTACTTCTATAATCATGTTCCGGTGAAGTAGTTGGGGATCGTTGATAACCTCGTCTAACTCAAGAACTGGTGTGACACAAGTATCTGCCTCTTTCATAATCTCCATCCACTCATCCCTTGTCTTGGTAAGAATAGTCTGGCTGATTGTAGAGACAACTTCTTTCTCTTTTTCTCCCTCGGCAAATTGGTATGGAATCAGGTCTTCATGACCAATAGCGCGACAGAAGCGTTCCCAGAAGTAGTTCTCAATAACTCCGGTAGCAAGGAATTTACGATCTTTGGTCTCGAATACGTTGAGCACAGTTGGTCGTACTAGGCCTTGATTGACGTTTCCAAGGAACTGGCTCAAAGGGAAACTCGCCAAATCCAAGGCGCTGTCTGTGAAGGAGATATCCACATATTGCCCCCGTCCCGTTTTATCACGAGCCATTAATGCGCATAGGATGCCGATCACAGCATGCAGAGCCACGCTCATATCTGCTGCGGGTATTCCGATTGGAATGGGATTACTACCAAGGTTTCGATTAAGGCCGATGAGACCTGCAATGGCACAGTAGTTTGGATCGTGGCCGGGCATGTCTCGATATGGCCCATCTTGTCCAAATCCAGAAATGCTGCAATACACAATCCGTGGGGTAGTCCTAGAGATGGTTTCATAGTCTATTCCCAATCGCTTGCATATGCCAGGACGGTATCCCTCGAAAATCACATCCGCGGTTTCTGCAAGTTTATAGAACACATTCTTAGCTTGGTCGGTTTTTAGATTCAGGGAAACGCTCTTCTTATTGCGTGCAAGGCAGTTATAGGCTGCCGCTCGTTCCAAATCTTCCTCTGAACCAAAGATGGGAGTGAGAATATCGGCTCCCAATCCTCCCCTAGCCTGAGTCTCTTCTACCTTGATCACCTCTGCTCCCATGTCTGCTAGGATCATGCTGGCAAAAGGTCCCGGTCCCAAACGGGTCAAGTCCAGCACTCTGATTCCTTCTAATGCTTGTGTCATTTCTATATCCTCCCCATACAAGTCTAGTCATAGTAATACAAAATGTAGAACACACTCAAACGTATATCCTTAGTGGCTCTCTCTGGTGGAGGCAACGTATGTGTTTATGGGGCAAAACATAACCAGTAAGGATCTGATACCTGAGTTCTTTTGCATAAAAGCAAGACAATCCGAAATCTGAATCTCTAAGTACTAAACAGTATCAAAACCCAAAAATCCAAAGACCAAGACGTGGAGAGATTTGAGTATTTGAAATTTGAACTTGTCTGAGATTTCGTGCTTGGGATTTCGGATTTGAAGTCTTGTGCTTATCAGTCTCTGGCAAGTTCAGGGTGGGGATAATTGCCGAGAGCTATATGGTTGGCCTTGTAGGATGGGAAATTGTGTTTCTCAGGCAACTCTACATGGTTGCTATCGTTACAAAGACGGTTACTTCAATTGCATATATGGTACCTCTCTTGGACAGTTGACTGGTACCAAGAATAATCGATAGTGTGTTACCCGCGGCATACACTGATGAGGAATAGATGTTAGCATATGTAAGTATTAAACAGAATTGTTATTAGGTGTAGCAAGAGGTATAAAAAAGGATTATAAGTAATTGACCCCTCCACCCGATAGATGGAGGGATCGTGGTAATCCGAATATGCATTACCTTGGAATGGAGTGATTATGCCTTGTTGTGCTCTAAATAACTTCTTCCTTTTCCAGTTTGGCGATTTCTTTGGCGCTGTAGCCTGCTTCGCTTAATACTTCTTTAGTGTGTTCTCCTAATGCTGGAGCAGGTTTGGTTGTTCTAGCTTGACCTTGACTGAAGTGAATTGGGAAACCAGGAACTTTTACTCTACCCATGGTTGGATGTTCGATCTCGTCGATGTAATTGGCCTGTATTTGGGGATCGTTTTCGAGGTCTGTCATACGGTTCACTGGACAGGCGAATAGATCGTGTTTTAGGAAGGCCTCTAGCCATTCGTCTCTGTTCTTTTTGAGGAAGACCTCATCAAGCAAGTTAATGAGCTCCTTGGCATTTATAAGTGATCTCTTTTCCTCGGAATTGAATCTATCATCATTCACTAGTTCAGGAAGATCGATGGATTGGCAGAACCGAGGCCAATCGCTATCGTCGGGTTGAATGGTAATGGCAAACCATTTGTTATCTTTGCAGCAGTAGTAGTTTCTAGTGGGATCTGTATCGAGACGAGAATGGCGGGGCACGTCTTGGTGCAGCCAAAGGGCGTTCATATAATTACAGTAAGATAGGCAAAGTGCAGAACCGAGAATTGAAGTCTGAACCTCCTGTCCTTTCCCTGTCCTTTCTCGGTCAAGAAGCCCAACTAGGATTGCCTGGCTGGCGATAATTGCAGTTACCTGATCAATAAGACCAAAATGGAGAAGAAGCGGAGGCATTTCGGGTTCCCCCATGCTGTACATTATCGCTGACCTTGCCTGCCCTTGGAAATCAAATCCCCCTCGTCCAACATCTGGACCGTTGGGCCCATAACTCGAGACAGAAGCGTATACCAATCGGGGGTTGATTTGGGAGAGTTCTTCATAGCCCATGCCCATTTTACCCACGGTATTAGGACGTAGATTTGTCAAAAAGACATCAAAACTTGGTGCCAGGCGATGGATAATCTCTTTTCCTTCTTTTTTGCTAAGGTCTATCGTAATTGATCGCTTGTTTCGATTTGAAATCTCAAAAAAGAGACTTCTGTCACCCGGTAGATCAAAGGAGGTTCTGCCGAAACGATTCCTATGACGAATCGGATCCCCACTTCTTGATTCTATCTTTACCACTTCGGCCCCAAGATCGCTAAGGATTGCCGAGGCTCCAGGTCCGGCGTGAAATATTGCCCATTCTAATACCCGGATCCCCTTCAATGGATACTCCACGTTTTCACTCCTTTCTTTAGTCAAAGTTGTGCACAAGACTCCACAGAAGTGTGCAAGTGCCCCACTTCCTTCTTCTTATAATAAAATGCGATAACATTCTGTTATAGGGATTCAACTGGTCCTACTCATCGGACATGACGGTTTTCGTGTAGATACCTATGAGGAAATCTGGGTGGATGAGGCAAACAAACAAGACGCGTAGAGATCATGATGTGAGTAGTTAAGAACGAGGTTTACAATCCTGTCTTGCTTGGACCATGATGCGGTGGCAAAATGTTGACTTGGTCAGATCAATCCATCTCATTAGATATTGAAAACCCAAACTTAATATTGAAAGCTAGCTCGTGGCATAGAGGCTTCTTAACTAACAAGTTGTATACTTTACGTTGCTGTTGAAGGCATTGCACCGTGTGTTGTAGCCCTATGAGTAGCAAAAAGGAATCCTCCGTTCCCAAAGGATTCCTTTTGTCCGAACTATGCTTACGATATTCGATACCCCCTTTTCCCTGTACACTAACTCCCAACCGTCCACCGAAGGGAGCATGTCGATATCCCTATACTAAGATATATTTTAGCATGCATCCATGGATAGTGTCTCTTTTCCCTAGGGCGCTCAACCTCGACACGTGGCACTAACCATTGATGAAATGTCTACTGCTTCTTCAACATTTTCCAAAGTTGAGAAAAGATTCTTGGCCCTATCCTCTCCCAAAATCGGCGAAACGAGGGTATTGAATTTGAAGGCTACTTCTTCTTGAGTCAATGGGTTATAGGGGAATCCCTTACAATCACAACTGCCTTCGTAGTCTTTCCCGTCCTTTAGGATTATTTTATATGGAGACCGTAGGATGTTCTTCTCTCGCACTAATTCGTCCAGGTCTTCATTGAGTACCCCTTTGACTCTCTGTGCTAATCCCAAAACGGCGGCATCGTTTAGTCGCTCTTCGGAGAACTGGATTGCTGGATTCAGCAGGTGCCCATCCATAGCAGCTGTAGCCAGGCAGAATGGCAGGCTCCATTGAGCCACGGTCAGGTTGACTGGCTTATACTTAATCCTTTTGGGCACTGCGAGGAACAGTGTCATGTGGGGCAAGTAGCAAGTTATTTCCTCGATCTGTTCGGGGACTATATGATTCGCCTTCATCGTATCCAAGACACCATCGGCGAATCCATGGATATAATGGCAACAGGCATAGTATTTGAATCCGATGCCATTGAGATGCCATTGCTGACCCAAGTCCTTGGTGAGTTCTTCTGCGGTCTCAATGCTGCCAGTGAATGCATTTAGAATTCCGTACCTGCCCTTGTCATCCCATTGACCTTCGAACACAGCATGTGGGCCAAGGAATCCCTTTTGAGCCATTAGCGTGTTTAATATGCCATCATGTCCTGCTCTTCCTCCGTTCCAACGATATGTCCAATTCCCGTCCAATAGGTATTCAATGAGCCCACCAGTGAGAGAGCAGCTACATAAGCCAAGTGCATTGGCCATCTGGTCTCGATTTAGATCAAGAAGTTTCCCAGCTGCTATAGTAGACCCAAACGACGGGATCATAGCGTTGGACTCAAATCCCTTACTTGAGGCAATACGCTTTGGGGGTTTATTCAATGCTCTGGCTAATCTTGATGTGATCTCGTATCCAGCTACGATCGAAGTGAGTAACGCTTTACCATCGGCCTTGACTCGCTCGGCGGTGGCGAGAGCAGCTGCAATTACTCCACAGCTGGGGTGTAAGGCAGTTTCCAGGAAAGTATCACTAATATCATAGCTCAACGCCATAATTCCATTTGCCAGAGCTGCATTATGGGCGGGAACCTTGAGCCCATCGACCAAGATTATGGCTTCCTCTCTACCGCCATGCTCTTGCACCATGTCCTTTGCCACCTGGCTCCAGGGGGATTGTGATCCGTAAATACCTATTCCAATCCAATCGGAGAGGCAATGCTTTGCCGTATCTAGTACATCTTGGGGAACATCCTCAATACGTAGAGAAGTTGCCCACTCCGCCATTTGTTCAGCGTAATAACTCACGATCTCCTCCTAACCTGGACAAGCCAGAACTGAAGAGGCACGTCCAGAAATTCCAATAGCCAAAAACCAATTTCTAAACAGTATTCAAACCCCATTACCCAAACACGATGGTACAGCCGACAGTAACCAGCTTCCAAGTTGACCTTTATTTTTCCCGAATGGTTGTGTTTGTTTGGTCATTAGAATTTGATTGGAAATTGGTGCTTGGGATTTGGGATTTCAAGACTTTCCCATTGTGCAAAACTTGTAACCTTAAACCCTACGGTACAAGGAAGGGCCATAAAAAGGTAAGGGCGAATTCATTCACCCCGACCGATGGGATATCTCAACTCTGTGCATTCACTGTTTTCGTCTACTTGTTGGTCAGTTGAATCCACTCTCAAGGATGGCTCTACTATACAAGCTCTGAGATAAAGGATACAGCCTGCTTAGGTGTCGAGCCTGGTCCAAAGATTCCCTTCACACCCAAACTTGTTAGTCCCGGTACGTCTGTGCTTGGTATGACTCCACCCATTATGACAGGGATATGGGCATTACTGTTTTGAAGCTCATCCAACAATGATGATGCAACTAATGAGTGCTGTCCCAGAGAGCTGGTGATTCCGATGAGGTCCGCATCCTCCTCGATTGCCGACTTCACGACTTCCCTAGGATGACTGAAGTGTATGTACACCACTTCCATCCCGGCGTTCCTGAGGGCATGTATCACGGATAGAATGCCTCGATCGTGTCCATCAAGGTCAAATCGACCAATTAACACTTTTGTATGATCCTTGCTCATTTTCCCTACCTTCCCCCGTAGTCGCTGGAATAGACTCGTCCGCCTGTTACATCGTAGATGGTTCCCATCATCTCACCCAAGGTGCACTTCGCCTTGGCGGCTTCGATGAGGGTGGGCATCAGTATTCCGGCTTTCTCCGGGGAATCATATTCCTGCATGGCTTGTCCAATATTGGCTAATGCTTCCTTTACACTGTTAGGATCCCGATCGGCCTTCCATTTCTTTACACGTTCTATCGCGACATCGGCAGTTTCCTGTGCTTTCACTGTGAAAGGTGGGGTTTCCACTTTATCCTCTGTTCTAAACTTATTTAATCCAACTATCGTCTTCTCATCATTATCCACCTGTTCTCGCCAATGGAGCATTTGCTGTTCTAACAAACGACGTAACCATCCGGTTTTCACGCACTCGCTGAAACCACCCAAGCTCTCCATCTTATTCATTACGGCCACAGCTTCTTGTTCAACCCTATCGGTGAGCCATTCTATGTAGTACGATCCACCAAGAGGATCTGTGACATGGGGAATGTCTGTCTCATGCAGGATCACTTGGTTGGTGCGGATAGCGGTGCGAACGGCCTCTTCAGAAGGCAAACCAATAGCCTCATCGTATGAACATGTGTGTAATGATTGTACGCCTCCTAACACGGATGCTAGAACATGAAGTGTTGACCTGGTCACATTATTCAAGGGCTGCTCCATGGTGAGGCTTGATCCGCCAGTATGAACATGCATACGGTATTGCAGTGACGAGGCCTTCTTACAATGGAATCTTTCCTTCATCGTCTTTGCCCAAAGTCGTCGCCAGGCTCGAAGTTTGGCAATTTCTTCAAAGAAGTTCATTCCCATATGAACCTGGGAGCTGAATCTAGATACAAAGGTATCGGGATCTAATCCAGCCTTTATTCCTGCCTCAATGGTCTCCACTGCCTCTGCCATTACAATCCCAAGCTCTTGGGCTGGAGTTGCGCAGGTCTCACCATACAGATATCCACATAGATTGGTATGGTTCCACTTGGGCATATTCTGGCTGCAATACTTGATCAGCTCCATGCGCAGCTTAAACTGAGTTGTTGGAGTGGGGCCACCGATGTCTGTGGTAATCCAACGCGTAAGCGCATCGTTCTGACTCTGTCCGTTTAATTGATCCGGTGTATATCCCCTCTGCTCTGCATAGGCGATGTACATAGCCAACGTGGGCAAACAGGTGAACCTATTGTTTGGGGCAAATCGTGTTTTTGATAGATCGTGACCACTCAACAAGTTGTCCAAATCCCCCAAGGTACATACAGAGGTTCCTCCCATACCAACAGCCCCGAATGTCTTCGGATCATCGGGGTCCAATCCTACTGTAGTAGGTGGATCTACCTGTAGCAACAATACGGCCTGCTGTTCTCCATAGCCACGCATTCCTTCCTTTAGCAGGAACTCTGTCCTACCGCGTGTCTCCTCGCTGGTGCCATAGCCATGAAGCATTTGAATCATCCATGGCGTGTACTGGTAGCCCAAGCCTCGTATACCTCTAGTATAAGGATATTGCCCGGGCATCTCAGGTGGGAGGCCTTCTGTATCCATGGGATCAAAGACCGGATTTAGCGTAATGCCTGATTCGTTCTGATACTGCGGTAGGGTGAACTTGAGCTTCTTCTCGTAAACCTCTCTGATCTCCTTTTCCCACTCCTCACGCAGATTTCTAACGGATTCGTCCATACATTCCTCCTTCTCACTGCAACTGCGCTTGCGTGCGCCTCCACAAGAAGATACATCAATTTCGAAAGGCTGTGCTATGCCTCAGTAATAGCTTTACAGAGCAGCGTTTCGCAATACACGAGTTCTCTTGAATTCCTCTCCCTCGAAGGGCATAAGCGTTAACTTGGAATCCAAATCCCCCTTGTCCCCTTTAGTAAAGTGGGGAGGAAAGCCCCCTTTGAAAAAGGGGGCTTTAGGGGGATTATATGCCTGATTTCACTTAAGTTAGCACCTATGCCCTCGAAGGGAGAGACTAGGTGAGGGAGATTTCCCTTTCCTGATGGGGGAATGTAATTGTAAAGTCTTCTCTGAGACACTACACTAGTGATCGCTGCAGTGATCACTTAAAGCCCCTTAAATTCGGGTGGTCTCTTTTCGCGAAAAGCCCTAACGCCTTCCTTGAAATCATGTGATCCAAAGCAAAGACCCTGGGCATAGCTTTCAAAGTGAAGTTGAGAAACCAGGTCATTGGAAATTCCTCGGTACACTGCTTGCTTGGTCAACTCGATCGCTACGGATGGTCCCTTTGCAATCCGTGTTGCTAGTTCCTTCGTAACCTTCATCAAATCATCGTGAGGAACTACCTCGGTAACTAGATTGAGCCGCTCGGCCTCTTTAACGTCAAGGGTGCCACCGGTGAGGAAGAGCTTCAATGCTCGATCTGTCCCTATGACTCGTGGCAGGGTGTATGTTGCCCCTACATCTGGAACCAGTCCGACATTCACCCATGCGGCGCCGAACTTGGCATTTTCCGAAGCTATTCGAATATCACAAAGCAGAGCGATGGAGAGACCTGCGCCTGTTGCCACACCGTTTATCGCCGCGATGCTGGGCTTACCCAAGTCATAGAGGCTGGGAGCAACGAAGAGCATTACCGATTCCAGGAGCTCGCTGCGAGTATCTTCCAGGGGGACACAGTAATCCTCCTTGAACCGAGGCCAAAGCCGGCTCTCTGCATCCGAGCCAGCGCAGAAAGCAGGCCCATTGCCGGTGATTATAACTACCTTAACTTCATCCCTTTTCTTTACATCGTGGAGTACGTCTCGGATACCACGATACATCTCAGTTGTGAGTGCATTCCTCTTGTCAGGTCTGTTCAGCGTGAGGGTTCCCACGCCGTCCTCTACGTCAAATAGGAGCCCTTCGGGAAGACCTTCTATCATCTGCTCACCTCCATAGCCGATAAAACCAAGTCATATTGAATTACGAGCCACTCTACCATAAAAAAACGCTTCTCAGCAAAAGCTTCATTGTGGCCGTTGTCCTACATTGAACAAGGAAGCTATAAGATCTGAGAGGCTTTTTAGTTGAGGTGTCTCATCCAAAGCTGAAATGAGACACATAATAATTAAAAGAGTAGGGGTGAATTTTTTGTCCCCATCCCTGTAGAGGCTAAAGCCTCTCCTACAGTTATCCTCACTGTTGGAGGGCCTTCAGTGCCGATTCTTCCTAGCTTGAATCAGTGACGGTGGCCCTCATAGGTGGAAGCGTAGCATTGGCTATGCCTCATAAGCGCTAACTTAGACAATCTCAAGATTGTCATTCCCGTGAAAACGGGAATCCAGGGAGCATATGCTCCAAGAAAGAGATACGGATTCCTTCCCCCGATCAAGTTGGTGACAAGCTTCGCAGGAAGGATCATTCTGCGCACATTGGCCAAAGCTGGCGATTGTGGGGCTTTGCCCACCGATCTTTAGCATGTAGGCGGGACTCAGTGGCCCAATAGCCCTAGGTGCAACCGGGACATCGGTGGGGCAAGGTGTTACTATCGTCTCCCCACCCCACCACCTCAGAATGGTGGGCACAGCCTACCCTACTCCTGCTAAGCCTCATCTTTGGATTTAACCGTTGCATAGACAAATCCCCAATAAGGAGATACCTCCATGAATCCCCATCTCCTTCTAAAGCATTTCAGATAGGTTATCTCATACTCTTGTGCCTTTACATCCCTTATGTGATAAAAACCACGTTTGGCAAGGAAGGACTCTGCTTGGCCTTCGTCTATTCCAAAGAGGATAGGTTCCCCTACTTTTTCCATGAGATGTCTGACCTTGATCATCTTCTTACAGCTACTGTCTAGAGCTGAGGTATAGACGTAGTCGAACACTATGGAACTGCCTTCACCCTCATTGGAGGCTACAAACGATAGGGTTTTGTCAATGTCTTTTTCTGGCATAAAATAGGTTACTCCCTCCCATATAAAGATGGTTCTCAGCTTTCCATCGTAGCCGCTTTCAATGAGCTTTTCTTTGAACTCTTCCTTGGTAAAATCCACACCAACATATTCGACATGGCGAGGGAGGTAGCCAAATATGTTCTTGACCTTCTCAATCTTGACCACTTGAGTTGTGGGATGATCGACTTCAAATACCTTGACCCTATCCTTCAGTTCTCCAAACCTATAAGCTCGGGTGTCGTAACCAGCTCCCAAGACCACCAGTTGCTCAAGGCCATTGTCGATGCACTCCTTCAAACAATCATCGATGTATCTGACACGGATGTATACACAACGTGCAATCCCAGGAAGAAGTCGTTCATACCATCGAGCCGTGACATACCTCAGGAACGGATTCACCAAGAGGAACTTGTATCCGCGACTGAGAAAGTGCTTTGCATAGGGATCATAGAATATCCGATTACATTCCGGCTCCAGTGAGTGTACGAATCTATGGGCGGTAGCAGTACTAGCTGATTCACTTGCCTTTCCTTCTTCCATTAGTTCTTGCCTCCTTGGTTTGCTAACTGGTTCCCCATACTCATTGATGCGACAAAAGACGAATGTGAGATGGGTCAGGACAACTTGTTACTCTCACCCTTCATCATTCGTCATGGCGACCAACAGCGTTGCACATCCCACTTCTAATCAATCACTGAAGGTGCGTGAACGGTTGTATTTCCTACTGTGGCGAAATCACTTTGGCTCATACAGCAAAGATATTCAGCTCCCTTCGATCAGGGCTTGATCTGTGGAGATGCCATTGCCTTTCCCTTCGCCAGATAGGATGGACTTACCACACACACCTAAAACGACACACATCAGATTATTTTGACATGCTACATGGGCTTTTGTCTGTCGTCTAAAGTATGATTTCTTGTAGTCTTTTGGATGACAAGGGGTGGTGGGGACCACATTCTTGGCTTCTTGGGGCTGCTATCCTCCCTGATAAACTGTGGCTTTTGGCATGCCCAGTCGAGGCTAAGGCCTCTCCCACTGTTGCCTTCACTGTGGGAGGCACTTTTGTGCCGATTCCTACATGCGTAATAATGGTATTGCCTGTCAAGGTAGAGGGGATCCAAGTCCTCTTGCCCCTGGATAGAGAGTTAGAGAGAGGGGGAGAGGAGACATTCTGCCTCACGTAAGTGCGAGCCGCATCAAAACTGATGTCTTCTTTGTGGATTGCAGAGAGCCATTCCTCGTCCCAGAGCGCTTCCAGAACGAGATGCTGTATATGTGTAATACCATACACTTGTAGGCGATTCTTGATGTTCCCTTGGGCTCTCTGATGGGCCTTGGCCAAAAGGAATACAATACAATCTTCGTACTCAGTCATGTTAGTTATTTCGTATACACGATACCCTCTCTTGGCTGTGGTGTCAGGAAAAGGTTCTGCAGGAAAGGTATATTAGTTGGATTGAATGAAACGAAGCCATCTGTATTGCCCAAGTGTCTCTGTTGGATGTCAACCTGTATCACTCAATATACGATAGTCCTATGGCGTTCTCGAAAAACCGTGAGGAACATCATTCGTCCCTATTATAATAATTTGACATAATGATAGTATATATCGAGTTTGTTTTATGGTGATAAGTGCTATACGTTGTCCCCTTTTGCTTTAGCTGCCTTGTAGTATTAGAATGCTAACAGAATATTATGACAAGGAGGGGACGCATGAGTACGGAAAGGCTGGCGCGCTTTGTTTCCGAGCTTACCTATGACAAGATACCCCCGGAGGCAATCAGGGGTGCTAAGCAAGCAATACTTGACTGTGTGGGTGTGACCATAGCCGGATGCGATGATGAGGGAAGCAAGATCATTACTCAATTCATAAAGGGCGAAGAGGGGAAACCTGAGGCTGGAATTGTGGGGACGGGATTCAAATGCCCCGCATCTCAAGCCGCATGGGCTAATGGTACACTTGCTCATGCTTTGGACTATGATGACTACTCAGCCACATTTGGTGGGCATCCTAGTGTTGCCTTGTTGCCGGCTGTCTTGGCGGTAGGGGACCAATTGCACCTTTCAGGTAAGGATATACTGGTGGGTTACATTGCAGGATTTGAACTGGGCTCTGCCCTGGCGCCATATTGCGTTATGCAGAGCTATCTCCTTGGCTGGCATTCTACATCCACCATCGGCACTATCGGTGCTGTGGGTTGTGCCGCCAATATGCTGAAATTGAACCTGGATCAGTGCAAGATGGCGCTAGGTATTGGGGGATCATTGGCAAATGGTTTGAAGGAGAACTTCGGATCGATGACCAAGCCACTCCACGCCGGAAATGCAGCTAGAAATGGAGTAGTGGCTGCGGCCTTATCCCAGAGGGGATTCACTGCTAACGAGAGCATCTTGGAGGCACAGCAGGGTTTCATAAAAGTAATCACTGGTGGTGCTCAAGTTGATATTACTGCCATGGGACAGAATATCGGTGATACATATGCTGTAATAGATGGATTGTCATTCAAACCATATCCCTCATGCGCTGGTACTCATACGACTATCGATGGCACGATGGCGTTGATAGAAGAGTATGGTATGAAGATTGGAGATGTTGAAGAAGTAGAGCTCAGAACCCCTGAGGGAGTCGAGACTGCTACCATACATAATCGTCCCCAGACCGGTCTTGAGGGGAAATTCAGTAATCAATATGTTGTAGCAGCTGCCCTTATTGATGGGAACGT
>JAXHVC010000018.1:0-2670 GCA_034189315.1 Chloroflexota bacterium
TAAGAGTCTTGAGGGAAGAGGGCTGGTCTCAAGTTCCCTGTGTGGTAGTAGATATAGATGATAGCCGTGCACGATTGCTGTCCCAGGCACTGAATCGAGTCCAGGGTACGGATGATCTGGGGATCAAGGCAGAGATGCTCAGACATGTGATGAAGAACCTACCTGCGAGTGAGGTAGTAGCGGTTCTACCTGAGACAACGCAAAGCCTTGAATCCCTGTGCTCCCTTGGGCAGGAGGATATTGCCAGCTATTTGAAGAACTGGCAGCAGGCACAGACAGCCAGGTTAAGTCATGTCCAATTCCAGCTGACGCCGGACCAACTAGAAGTTGTTGAGGAAGCTATTACTAGTATGTTGCCCAGGGCAAGGGAAGAACTCTCAGATAGCCCCAATGTACGGGGTATGGCCTTATATATGTTATGTAAATCTTATATCGATGAAAGGAGCAAGGTGTAATGACTACTATCGATACCAATAGCCCTTCAATTCACTGCCCAATATGCGGCGCATCTCTGTCTGTAAGGTTAGCCCTGGGGCGCAAGTCAGGCAAACCATTTGTCATGCTACTGTGCCCGGCGGATGGTAGACACCTTAGAGCCTTTATAAATGATCAGACGTATGTGGAAGAGGTACTAATAAGATTAGAGGGGCAAAATACCGATGCAACCGTCTCACAGGTCCTGGGACATGGTCAAAGTGACGAGAGGCGCTCCAAAACAAAAATGGAGCGGGGGGTTAACTAAGAATGAGGGTTGCAATCTATGCTCGGACCTCGACTAGCGACAAGGATCAGGACCCAGAGACACAACTAATACCATTGAGGGAATTTGCGGGTAATCAAGGGTGGGAGGTTCTAAGGGAATATGTAGATCAAGCCCCGGCCAATGATCTGGCCCATAGGTATGCTTGGCGAGAACTTCTAGATGATACCAGTAAACGACGAATTGATCTGGTATTACTATGGAGGATGGATAGGGGTTTCAGATCGGTCCTGGACGCGGCGACTACGTTGGAACGGCTGAGGGCATGGGGGATAGGACTACGCTCCTATTCAGAGCCTTGGCTAGATACGACCAGTCCCTTCGGTGAAGCCCTGTATTACATCACGGTAGCCTATGCTCAACTGGAGAGGGAAGTACTTCGAGAACGCATCAAAGCAGGGATGGATAGGGCGAGGAGAAAAGGTCAAAGAATAGGAAGGCCGAGGGTTACAGAGCGCAAAGGATTCCAGAAGGAATTCGAGTTGATGCTACCGGTGTTAGGGAGAGGGGAAATCTCACATAGGAAAGCGGCGAAGGAGTTAGGTATAGGGTTTGCGACCTTAAAAAGACTGCTCGATGCCAGATGTTACCAGGAGGCCGGACAATAGGGATGTGGAAGAGGTGGATAGGCTCACTTGAAGGGATCACAAAAGGACAATTCGAGGAAGAGAATCTGGCCTCAGAAGAGGATATGCCTAGAAAAGAGGAATTGACATCTATACGCCAGCGTATACACTGGCCAGCCACAGCGAACCCTAGTGAAGAGCTAGATGTTATTGCGATTGAAATATTTCTGGAGACTATTGTGGAGGTGGCAATGGCAATAGCATCTGGCTTAAATACAGGCGGAGACGGCGAGGGATGAGAGCCGTTGCCTATATACGAGTATCTAGCGTGTCTCAGGTAGAAGGATACTCCCTCGATGCCCAGGAGCGCTGCTTCCGAGATCACTGCAGGTCCAAAGGCTGGGAAGCACTAAGGGTATATAGAGAGGAAGGGCGTTCGGCACACCTTGATTCAATCAAAAAGAGGCCGGTATTTCGCCAACTTCTGGATGACGCCTCTAAGGGCAGCTTTGATGTAGTGGTAGTCCACACTCTGGACCGGTGGTCGAGGAATCTCAAGGTGCTATTAGAGTCGGTCAGCATCCTTGACAGACACGAGGTTGGACTAGTCTCGATCACCGAAAACCTTGACTGGTCCACTGCCCAAGGCAGGTTGGTGGCCAGAACCCTTGGCAGCTTCGGCGAGTTCTTCAGCGATATGCTTGCTACCCATGTGCAGAAGGGAGTACAGGAGCGTGCCCTTAGGGGGTTACATCTTGGAGCCATCCCATTTGGGTATGAATCCTGCTGGATTGAGGAGGCAGGGGAAAGGCATCTAAAGTGCAACCCTGAACATCCTGGGAGCATACACATTCATCCGCAGGAAGGACCTGCTGTCCAGGAACTCTTTCGCAGATACTCAAAGGGAATGGTTACGCTATCAACCCTAGCCACATGGCTGAATAAACAAGGGTTTAGGACTCGTAACAGACACAAACTACCTGATGCTGAGGGAAACCTGAAGGCGGAACCGCGGTTATTCACCCTTGCCTCGGTAAGAGGGATTCTGCACAATCCATTTTATATGGGGAAGGTGAGGCACAAGGATCAGATACTACCAGGTGCACATGAGCCGCTGATATCAAAAGACCTATTCGAAACTGTGCAACTATGTCTCAAAAGGAACTCAGGGCGTTCAGAGACGCTGAAGCCTAATCCTGAGCGGGAATATCTCCTAAAGGGGATAATACGTTGTGTTTACTGTGGTATGCCGATGTGGGCACAGACGTATAAGAGCGGTCACCGATGTTATAGAGAGCATAGGGGATCGCGAGGAGCAGGGAATTGCATAAACAAGAGTGGGTC
>JAXHVC010000180.1:0-11259 GCA_034189315.1 Chloroflexota bacterium
TTCCCCCTGGCATCGAGTGAAGGTAGTGTTCTCGTTTTACTATCTCTTTGGCTACACTGAATGGTATCGGCTTTACCCTGATATCCTGGAGCGCCACCCTCGGACTTGAACCGGGTCCTGCTCCCTGGATAGGAGCTGTGCTCACCATCACACCCGCGGCGCTCATTCGCATTCCTCCTGGATCTCATCTGCCTTCAGTACTTCTTGCAGCATCCAAAGCGCATACTCCTCGCGTTTTTTGTCCCCTTGTGCACGAGACTCAGCAAGGATTCGTTTCCAGCTTGGTATGCTGCTCTTTCTCCATTCCTCAAGAGCCCAACAGTCATCGCTCTTACATTGCTGCTTTAGTACCGATATTACCTGCGGCTTCAACTTGCAAAGTTCTGCTATTAGATCATCAGGAAGGCGGTTCTGAGCCCGTACTTTCACCTTATCTTCCTCCAACACAAAGCATGCTCCCATGTCACGAGCTCGTCTAATCAATAATTCAACATCTCTCACAATTCATACTCCCAACCACCCCCTCCGTCCTTCATGGCATCAGCCTCTATCTCAGGACGGAGAAGTGCTTTAGTCTTGCTAGTATCCAGGTCAATACTTTTCTCTAGGTCAGAGCACCCTGGCCAGGGATATTCATCCAGCATCTCCTGCTCTTGGTGTGTCATAACTAACCCATTCGCTTCACAGTCATCTGATTTCTCGCAGTTTTCTCTCTCTGTACCTTGCATCCCTTCATCTGCAACAACTCCGGTTTCTCGTTTTTCTTTTTCCCCTATAAGGGAGAAACGAGAAACGAGCTTTTTCCTATTCCCTGTATTTTGCCTCCCATTGCCTGTAATGACTTCGTATTCTCCTTTTTTTTTGTTTTTCTGTTAGGGGGATACAAGAAACGAGTTTTTTCTCATATATGAACGGATCACCCCTTTTACCCAAGCCATCACGCTCAATCTCTCCACTGGCAATTAGTTCCCTCAGCCCTTTTCCGATTAGACCTGTATTACCACTTAACACTCCCCGAATTTCCATTTCGGTCATCCTGGAATCGCTCAACAACTGTAAGATTCCTGCCTTCACCCGCCCCAGCTCTATTTCTTCCAAGGTGCCTGTAGATTCGATTATTCCTGTCCCCGGGTCAAAGCTAAGCGCCGTTTTGGGGATGTCCTCTCCATATCTTTGGCTGCTCTCAATTGTCCGTCCCGTATCCCGTTCTTTCATGAACAGTGCTGTATCCACACTAGCAAACAAGGCAGTGCTGCCCAGGATAGCTTCGCCTCCTTCCCGCTTCCCCTTCGACATATGGTGAACGGCCAGGATATGGCAATTGGTATCCCTCGCCAGATTCAGTAGCGGCTCAAGGGCTCTGTTGACTTGCACATAGTCATTTCCGTCTTTTACCCTCACTATCTTGAATAACGTATCTACTATGGCCAGCACTGCTCTGGATTTTCTAATGGCATCTTCCAGCGCTATCAGAGCCTCTTCAGGAGCACCGCCTGTATGGATCAATATGTTCTCGCGTTCCGCGCTCATGCGGAGAAAGTGCCCTGCTACCTCAGATCGCTTCTCTTCCAGTGCCAGATAGATCACGGGTCCCTGAGTCGTATCCCTGCCCAGGAAACGTTCCCCTCTTGCTACTTTCAAGGCAAGATTCCGCGCCCAGGTGGATTTACCAACCTTGGGTTTTGCCGCTACCAGGGATAGTCCACCTGTTGGTAAAGTCTTTTCCCAGATCCATGAGGTTATTTCCTCGGGTTCGGCTATCAGGTCTGATATCCAGGTGAGTTTGAATCCGCGGGGGCTAGTATAGGGATCAGATTGTTCCTCTCTGTTATAGCTATATGCCGATCTGATACATTTCTCTACCTCGCTTGTGGAAAAGGGGGGCATACACTTGGCTGCCCAATCATTGAGAAGAATCAGTGCTACCTCGCAGGCTATTCCCTTGTTTTTAAAGTGCATGGCCAGACGGAAGCAGGTGTCATCCCGTTCACCCTTCTTCACTCCAGCCAGCGCCTTCGATACCCAACCTGGTTCTTGATTGATTTTTCGTTCCTGATCATTACCAGACTTTTCGATCAGGAGACGCAATAGCCAATCAGGCACGGGCGCAAGAGTTATCTCATCAGGGTGCGATGATAGCTTCCATTTGTACGTTTCGTTGCAATAATGGAGGCTTGGGGGAGCAACGATATATCCTCCATCTGCCCTCACATCGATCCCTGGATATCCGCTAAGCGGTGCTGCGTTGGAAATATGATCGATGTCCTTTGGGTAGGCAAAAAACAAATGGCGTCCCCCACTCCCAGTGATGGCTTCTACTATCTTCGGAAACCTACCAAATTTATGCTCCAGAAGAGCTAATGAATCTTCACCACCATGCCTAGGGTCGATGTCCAGCACCAGCAAATCTGATTTTCGACCGGTGACTATTCCGATGTTTGCTTTTGGCCATTTCTTCCACCATTCTCTAAGGACCGTCTCATCGGTTGTAGCTATTCTTTGCCATTCAGACAGAATTGGATGTTTGCCCTGGCTATTACAGTAGGGCTTTCCACAAAGGCATTTGCCATAGGTGATGCCATATATTGGTATAACATGCCAGCCTTTGCAGCCAGCATAGTAGATCACCTGATCAAGAAGAGCAGACGGTTCTATATCTCCAATTTGGTTAGTAATTTGTGATGTCATCGTAACCCTCATGCATGGATACTTTAGCTGTATTCATCCCTGTATAGGGGTGCCTGTTTAATAGTCCGAGGACTTCACTCGAGGAGATCCCATCTGCAGATATAACTGGATTTTCACAAAACCTCTGACTTACCACTCTGCCCTCCAAGCTTTCCCGTCTGAATACAGCCTACAAAAGTTAATCTAAATGGTTATATTCCTCTCTATCCCATCACCCATATACAATACACGTCCTAAAAAAAGGATAGCCTCCGAGCAAGGGGGATAACAATAAGACAGCGTCAAGTAGATTCAAGAATTTGTCTGTACTTGACTCTGTGGACTGTTGAGGACAGTCAAGTCGGTGATCAAAGAGCTAACGCATTAAAGGTTAATTGACCTGTAGTATAGATAAATACTATACTCTGTATTAAATATCATTATATAGAGTCAAGCAGAGTCAACTCTACTTGACTCTATGGAATGTTGAGGAATGTTATGCCAGAGACCATGGAGCTAACAACAAAAGAGAGGGAAGCAATCCAGAGGTTCGAGCACGTCACGGTAAAGCAGTTAGCCGATGAGCTCAACTGCTCAAAGGCATGGATATATCAATTGGTCAAAGATAACCGGATTCGGACGGTCAAGCTCGGCAGCCTATTGCGCATCCCCATGGATGAATACAAAAAAATAGTAACGGAGGGCCTCCCCCCACCCACGAAGGAGATGTCCCCAGTCCGCACAATCAAGGCTTCCAAGAAGAGTCAGGACAGGATTGGAGACCAGAGCAGCCCACAGCCAACGATACACCCGGACATCGATGATCCTGCCCCTTCACCCCAAGATGAGATCACCATCCATAAAATCCCTGCGCCAGAGTCTCAATTGGGAGACCAGAGCGGCCCTCAGCCAGCAATACACCTGGACATCGATGATCCTTACCCTTCACCCAAGGAGGAGATCACCATCCATAAAATCCCCGCGCCAGAGTCTCAATTGGGAGACCAGAGCGGCCCTCAGCCAGCAATACACCCAGATATCGATGATCCTGCCCTTTCAACCAAAGGGAAGAGCCCAATCCACAAAATTCCAGCACCTGAGTCTCAATTGGGAGACCAGTGCAGTCCACAGCCAACGATACACCCGGACATTGATGATCCTTCCCCCCCACCCAAAGAGGAGATCCCCATCCATAAAACACCTGTGTTAGAACCTCAAAGTGACGAAGCCATCAAATCCCCCCCCCAGGGGAAGTCGCCCCGTGATACTGCGAATCATCCCTCTAAACCAAGGAGGAAATCTTACCGGTTTCTTCCCTTCTATTATTCAGATGAGGAGAGGACTCCCAGGGACTCCGCAAATCGTCCCTCCAAACCAAGGAAGTATCCCTATTGGCCTCTTCCCTTCTATATATCAGATGAGGAGAGAGCTCCCAGTGACACCACAAATCGTCCCTCCAAACCAAGGAAGTATCCCTATTGGCCTCTTCCCTTCTATATATTAGATGATGAGAAGCCTTCCGGGGACTCCAAGGATCCTTCCCCAATACCAAAGAAGACCACTTGGTTGAATCTCCCTTTCAACTTATTAAAGGACTGAGATTTACAGAAGCGTTGATGTAGTCAGTGGGAGTTATTTTGGAAAACGATTAGAGCCTTAGCTCCGAAAGAGTTTATTCCGTAACAGGCTTTTCTGAAACTCGATGAGTTTTATCGATCCTTGCATAATCCCCTTCACTCCCTTTGTAGTGCATTCCCTACATTCTATTGTGTCTCGGAGCTAAGGGCCTAATCGTATTTTGGAATTAACAGTCTGTGGCCACACCAGGCTCACAGTAAATTTCAAGCGGCGTTGAGGGAATCAACCATATACTCATACACGATAGACACCATATCTCGATGAAAATCCGCAGCACCAAAAGGGAAGTCCGTCCAGTGGCTACGAAGGATAAGCCTCCAATGACCTCTCCACAAGGACTTCCTTTTAGTGCACATTCGTGTTATAGTTTTTATAATGATTATGGTATTAAATGTATTTTCTAATACTTGTTATTTGCTTAAACTGTCTGGGGCCCTTCACTCGTGGTTGTTGATCATACTATGACATAAACGATAGCCTTCCAACTCTGTTATGAGGCTTGCCATGGTTTATACGATAGTTGCCAAGTAACCGACATACCTACCCCGGAGTCAGACATGCTACACGCAGCGGCCTAATGCTCGCAGGATCGCTCGATTCTCTACCAGCGCTTGCGTACGGCCTAAAAATTACAATAGAAAAGACACCACCTTCGGAGGCCGTTATCATCCAAGGTATTAGCTTGCTCCCATAGTTCGACACTTGTATCAGATTATGAGGTGGAATGATCACCAGGACCATAATCAGTGATCATCATATCAATGACACGAGCACCGACAACTTGGTTTTCATCAAGGATGTCGCCAAGTACTTCATGGACTTCTTGGAAACCGACTTTCACAAGAGAAGGAATCCCAAGAGAACAGTCCGACTTCGAAGTGACACCAACCTTCTGGTGGGTATAGACCTTAATAAGTACCCCACGTTTCAAAGAGCCGTCTGGAAGACTGTGAAACAGGGTTTTGAGAGCAACCTCCTTAGCACCATCGCAAAGGGAACTTACCGCGCCAATATCCCAGCTGACCTCCTGGAACTAGTCATCATCCAGAAGGAAAGCCTATCCGCTCCGCACATTGACCAAATGGTCCAAACTATAGCGATCAAAATTGAAGGAGCAGCTCAACAGAATAAGACTGAATACGACAAAGCTATGAATATGGCTTTGGAGAATGTCGAATGTGTCATCAAGAGCTATATTGTTCGACCACTCATACAGCGCCTCAGCAAGCCTTTAAAAAGCCTCGGTTTAGGAGACGAGAACACTCTATTCTTGATGGAAGATGAATTGACAAACATCTTACTGAGCCCACTGGAAGATAGAATTGCGAACTTGCTGAGATTGCTGATAGCAGGTGAAAGCCCGGATGTCAGAAACGACCTGGCACTTGTACTTAATTTGGAGGGTATTAAAAGCTCCATCCAGGAATTCTTCGAAGGTTATCATGTAAAGGATTTGTATGCTGAGATCTACGAGATTGACAGAAACAGGAGTATCCTTGATAAGCAGGAGACTTACCTCTATTTCTATGATATAGCATTCCAGGGTGCCAAGTACCCCATATTCTATGTGCCGTTTTCGGCTGAGAGGCAGAGAGACACAATACTACTCACCTTTGACAGCCAAGTCTACATCAATAAGAAGGCTCTTGAATATGTTGCACAAGAATATAATACGCTCACGGGCAAGAAAGGAAGTCTGAATAATATCAGCGAGAGAATAGTCTACCTAGCGCACTGCAAAGGTGATTTCTTAGACATTGTTGACAGGGTGATTGGCGAACTAGTGAGCTTCTTTGATCTTGATTCCAACATAATTGTCGACGATCCCTCTCCTCAAATTATGAAAAGCGCGTATGTAAAGGTGTCAAACTCTTGTTACATCAATCTCTCAGACAAGTCCGATGAAGCATTGATCAATGATTATGAGGAAATCCTTCAGCTACTGTCCAAAGACGACACTGTTCTTGGAGGTGCATTCAATAGGCTAGTAGATGACTTCATTCACAAAGAGCCAGTCTCCTTCAACCAAGAGATCGAGGATGAATGGGATGACTCAACAATCAGCGATAGACTGGTTTTCAAAACCCCAATCCCCTTGAACAGTGAACAGCGACAGATACTTAAAGCAACTCAGAAAGAAGGCTGCAAGTATATAACAGTTGAGGGCCCCCCGGGAACTGGGAAGAGCCATACCATAACTGCCATTGTTTTCAATGCAATACTCAAGAATCAATCTGTATTGGTCTTGTCAGATAAGAAGGAGGCACTGGATGTTGTTGAGGACAAGATCACTCAGACGATGGATCAAGTAAGATTCGACAAGAACTTCCAGAATCCGATTCTCCGCTTGGGCAAGACTGGGAATACATACAGCCAGATACTATCATCAGCATCTATTCAGAATATCAAGACACAACATCGAGTGGTCAAGAAAGAATATCACACATTGACGGAGTCTATAAGCAAGTCTACGTTGACTCTAAGAGAAGACTTGGAAGCTGAAGTACTCGCTTATGGCGATATCCATATGTCAGACATTCAGGAGTTTCTCGAACTGGATCGGTATTACCAAGAGACTGACTGCGTTATTGATCTATCAGAAGTATCACAAATACCCAATTCAGCTATAGAAATTGAGGAGTTCAGGATACTCTTCCACAAACTTCAGGGTCTCTTTGCTGACGAGACACACGGACATCTGTCTGCCAGGCTTCTTAGCCTTTTGGAAACTTCGGTTTATGATTTCAACGGACTAAGTGACTTCTGTAAGTTTCTAGAATTGCTTGCAGCCCTCCTCGATAACGCGAAACTACTGCAAAAGGAGTGTCCGAACGAAGTTAGTCTATTATCAGCATTCGCTGATTTCTCCGACTCCGACTTTAACTTGCTGGACAGTTTTGTTACACGATACAAAAATCTCAAGAATCCCCTTTTCGGGTATTTTCTGAAAGGAGCCAAGGTTCAACAACTCGATCGGGAGTTCAGGCAATTATTTCGCAATTCGTGCTTCGAACATCCACACAAGAGTCTTGATCAGCTCAATCAGGTCTTTCATTTCTTAGAATGTGATGCTATCAGACTTAAACAGCACATTCTTGACATGCCATCGACCAGTCACAGCTACGATTATCTCAAGGTTCTCCACGGCCTTCTGACAAACCCTTCTTTATTCCAATTGGGCGAAGAGTTGGTCGATTTGCGTGAAGATATCCGCTATCTACAAGATAATCTTACCTCATACCCCAATACTCTCAAGAAATCACACATAGACCTATCTCGTCTCAGCACACTCTGGGATAATCATTTTCTCCAGATACCAGACCATGACTTTGACAAGATTATCAGGTACATCAGCCTCGATCAGAAGATCGCAGATGCTTTCAGTACGATGACACCTCTGGATTATGGGGCACGCAAGAAGGAGATTGAGAAACTTGTCACTCTTCAAATGACACACCTCCTGGATGAACGAGTAGTCGATTTCTACGAGAACAACAGGTCAACCGCCACGGCACTTAGAAATATCATTAGAAACAAAGAACGGTTCCCCAAGGACGAGTTTACCAAACTGAAGGACTCCTTCCCATGCATCCTGTCTGGGATACGTGATTATGCCGAGTACATTCCTCTTGCACCTGATATATTTGATTTAGTCATAATTGATGAGGCAAGCCAGGTGAGCATCGCCCAGGCATTCCCTGCCCTGCTGAGAGCAAAGAAAGTTATTGTTCTTGGAGATAAACGACAGTTTAGCAATGTCAAAGCCATCCAAGCTCGTTCTGATACCAATAAGGAATATCTAAATAGATTGGAGAATGTCTTCAGATCCCACGTTTCTCAAGACCAAACCAAGCTGAACAAGCTTCGCAAATTCAATATAAAGACGTCCATCCTAGAGTTCTTCGATTACATCACTAACTTCGATATTCAATTGATGAAGTATTTCAGGGGCTATAAGGAGATCATTTCCTACTCCAACAAGTACTTCTATCAGGATAGTCTACAGGTTATGAAAATCAGAGGAAAACCCATTGATGACGTCCTCAGATTCACGCCTTCGGCACACGATGGCAAAAAGGAGCTTGCTCAGAACACAAATGTGCCTGAGATTAAGTTGATTATTTCCGAACTTAACAACATCAAGAAGTCCGGAAGCACAGCAACCGTGGGAATCATTACTCCGCACACCAACCAACAAAAGCTAGCCATGGACCTTATAAGTAAGGAGCAAGATAAGGACTTCTTCTTCGACACACTAAAACTGAAAATTATGACTTTTGACACCTGCCAGGGTGAAGAAAGGGATATTGTCTTCTACTCGATGGTTGCTACTGTCGAGTCCGATCACCTCTGGGGAGTTTTTATTAAAGACCTAGACAATGTTGATTTAGAGGAAGAGGGGAAAATCAAGGCACAAAGGTTAAACGTGGGTTTCAGTCGAGCACGTGAATGCATGCATTTTGTTTTAAGCAAGCCGCTTGAGCGTTATTCTGGCGCTATAGGCGAAGCGCTACGGCACTATAATAGCGTGTCGTTGAGTGCTAGAGAAGAAAGAACTGTTCACGATGTTGACCCGCGCTCACCAATGGAGGCAGCTGTATTAAACTGGTTCTATCAAACTGAGTTCTGGAAAGAGAACCGCGAGTTTATAGAATTCATTCCAGGCTTTGAGATGGGGAAATATTTACGCCAGTTAGACAAGAGCTATACCAATCCAGCATATGTTGTCGATTTCCTCCTCATTTACCATCAAGATGCTCAAGAACGTAAGATCATTATCGAATACGATGGATTCAAGGAGCACTTTCAAGATGTCGATCATACGAATAACTTTCAGCATGATTATTACTACTCTGATTTAGATGTCTATCGAGAGAAGGTTATTGAGAGCTACGGTTACAGATTCTTGAGGATTAACAAGTTCAATATCGGAAAGGATCCAATCGCAACTCTGCATCAACGTCTCATGTCGTTAGTCAAAGATGGTCCTGTTAATACCAGTTTATTGGCCAAGGTATGCCAAAAGATAGAAGGACTTCAAAATGGAAGTATCCGCCAATGCCCTAAGTGCAAGGAGATTAGAAACCTCGATGACTTCCGCGATCGTGAACTGACATCTGGTTGGGGGAAAATCTGTAATCAATGCAAGGCAAAGAAAAGGAGCGAGAACAAGGTCTCTACACGTCCAAGATCAGCAACGGTATCCAACGTCAAGGTCACAACTCACAGTGCCAGCCACGCTATTTGTCCCAAATGCGGCTCTTACATGGTTCTGCGTGAGGGACGATATGGAACGTTCTGGAGCTGCTCTCGATTTCCCTACTGTCGTGGAACTAGAAGATTCTAGCGAAATTAATTCATTTCATGTAGAAAAAGGATAGCATGATACGATCAGTCATTGGAGACGACTGCACTAGCTAGCCTGATTAACACGCGTTCAGCGGCCAAGTTTCGTTTTCTTACAATCAGCACTATTCTGCAAACATCATGCTGCCTGTGAGCACCGCGTTATCGCGCCAAGGGAAGCTTGATGTATCTTATAGGATGAAAGTCCCTGTCGGATAAGGGCTAGCCACCCACCCGTATCGAGTCTTGCGCCTGTGGCGGAGCTGGGAATCAGCGAACAAAACAGGTGAAGCGTAGACGGATAATGCAAAAGGCCACAGTAGATACCATGCTCCTCCAGACAATGATTGAGGGAAATACGGCAATATTGCCGTCTCACCCTTGTACTGTCCCATAGGTCAACACATCTCCATTGGATAATGCTCGGATGATCGTCCTTGTATTAGGCCGCGCGCAAGTGCAGCCTAATACAAGGATTAAATGGATCACCGTCGCGAAAGCAAGTACAAACGAGGAATCGAATATAGGGGAAATCGCACGTCAGGGTCTGTGAAGGAACCCGTGTAACCGGTATTTCCAACGCGGAGTTACCTGTTGGCATACATCACGGTAAGGATGTAGCAATGAACATATATGAGATCATAAAAGTTAGTTTCTCGAAAGCCATCTCCATGCCAGAGCAGCAAAATCCCATTCGAGAGTTGCACCGGGAACGTTCCAAGCGCTGGATTAACTGTCTTGGTGAAGAATTAAGCAAGCGGTATCCAGTCGAGTCAAACTTTCGTGTATTCTGGAGAGGTAACACTTTAAATCGCAAGGAGTTTGGTTTCAATGAACTCCTCTATGATATCTCTGTCTGTGAAGTTGCCTTCACTGAGTCAGTATTACACAAGAATAGGCTCACTCTACTTCGAAATGTCGTATGGCAAGTCGAATCTGAGTTCGCCAAAGACAGTCATCAATCTGTCATAGATTTCAACAAATTAGTTGCAGGTTCTGGCAGCAATAAATTGTTTGTAGCACCGACTACGAGTATGAGAGATCAATTTCTCAGAGTGTTGCGGGAGGCAGCTAGTTTTTGTTCGGGCAATATATATCTTGCCTTGGTTCCTCCCCCAAGTGAATGGCCATCCGATAGTTGTAGAATCGAGACGCTAGTGCTCGAACAAGGAGTCTGGGTTAAAGCATAGGTCTGCATTATGGGTAGCCAACACCTATAAGGCCTCTGGTTGTCAAGGGATAATAGTCCCCTATCAAGAAAAAGGATCGGTTCTTTTTCTTTGAACGATATGACAATATAAGACTAACCCGCGACAACGATTAACGCTCTGACTTGGTTTCACGATGGGCTAGCAGAACGTGTCTGCGCCAAACAACTATTGAGGGTCATACTGCTGCAACAAAGGCAAGCAGCTTGAGTCCTAGCTTCGCCCTAAGTACTTGTCCGTTCCCGTATGCCATCCCTATCAATTCAGTGGGCTCAAAGGGAGGCTGTTTAGAAAGAGGTAGTTAGAAGTATCCTGTTTTGATCAGGCGGGTTTTTGAGACGAAGTAAATCAAATCAGACTATGGTGGCATTGTCTGAGACCTCGATTTAATGATTTGGCA
>JAXHVC010000181.1:0-41548 GCA_034189315.1 Chloroflexota bacterium
GAGGTTCGTGTTCACCCCGTGTTTATACCTGAATCGTTTCTACTTGCCAAGGTGGAAGGTGTATACAATGCGGTTCAGATAGAAGGAGATATGATAGGCAAAGTACTCTTCTATGGTGAGGGTGCTGGTGCTATGCCCACTTCAAGCGCAGTGATAGGCGATATAATTACTGCTGGGCGGGGTATAGTCTCCGGGTATGAATATAAGCAAAGGATAGGGTGTATACGATCCAAAGTAGTTAGCCCGATGTCCCAGATCGAAACACGTTATTATGTACGTATGAGCATCCTCGATAAGCCCGGGGTATTAGCTCAGATTGCCAAGGTCTTAGGAGATTGGGAGATTAGTATCTCTTCTGTCATACAGAAAGAAGCAGATCCTGCTAGTGGCACTGCAGAGATTGTTATTATGACCCATCGTGCTCGAGAGGAATCTATGCAGAGGGCATTGAGTAAAATGCGCAATCTTCAAGCTGTTAAGGAGATTGGTAGCTTTATTAGGGTCGAAGTATGAGGAATCTGATATAGGTTGAGGGGGGAAGATGAGTAGGCTGACTGGACTATTGGCAACGGGTGACTTGGTTTGTGATGGTTGTGGAGTCACCATGAAACATCTAGAGAGGTATGCCTTCATTTGTGAAGATGGGCAAGTTCCGGAGAGGTTGTGCGAAAGCTGTTCTTGGGAAAGGGAATTGCTTAAGAAAAAGAAGGATGATAAGGGGAGGGATATCGAGACCTTCCTTTAGGTTCTATATGTGTGGTGGAGATAGGGGGATTCGAACCCCCAACCTCTGCGATGCGAACGCAGCGCTCTCCCAACTGAGCTATATCCCCAGATTATATTCAAGCATTCTATATTCTAGTTGGCTTTCAGTCAAACTTGGGTATGGCCATTATCCTTCAGTTTGAGACTGATATTTAGGCTTCTAGCTGGTGGTAGTTTTCATTTGCGATAGGTAAATTGTTCTGTTGGTTCTTTCCCTTGCATAAACAACCGAAATTCTTCAAGCCAACTATTTAATTCACGAAAGAAGGCCAATGATTCGTCGTCGAAAGACGCCTGCATCAATGAGGCTTCTGTTGGATAGAATATCTCTTCATCCTCGAACTCCTCTATGGGTAGCTCTGTATCGCTAAAGCCATCCCATGGCTTGTTGGTTTTCATACTCAGTCTGGCCAGCGTAGAATCCACTGTGGCATCGACTAGGATTAGACCATCTTCGATTTCTACTTTACATGCGAGATGATGACTAGTTGGGAGGCCCTCAGCCATATCCTTCAATCCAGGAGGATATTCAACATCAAAACCATCCCATCTGAATGGATAGACTACATAAAGAACATTCAATCCTAGCTGTTGGTACATTTCGCATAGCAGAAAGTGCTTTGGTGTACACGAGCCTCTGTTATACCTTAATATATCCGAATAGGTGTAGGGATCAACTAGGTCAGGAATGACACCATAAGGTATTTCTCTTATACCCTCATAAATGGCTATCCGTGCATCGACTGGGTCTTTACCACTTGTCCATTCGTGAAACTTCTGTGCGACCATGTCATTCATGACTGCATTCTACCCCATGAAATCGGTTTTTTAAACCTCAGCCAGATTTAATACTTCGATTATTACGCTTTACTTTCATCATTGTTTGTTCGATATCCGAAGGCTGAATGACTCATCTCTAACACGGGAAACCATTTAATTTTACTGTTACATCGTTGCCATTGTCCTCTTTTTTTATATAGGTATGGAGCAGATATTGAATCCACCTCTACATAAAACTGGAAAGAAAAATCCAAGAACAACTGCGTTATGTTAGTGTTGATTGGGGGCTTAGCCATTCCTTAAGGATGCCATCAAACAGATCCGTATGTGGACGAACGGTTAATTGTACATGATTAATATACTAAGGTTCTTTCCGAAAGATTGAATTTAGTTCAAAATACAGTTCTTGACAACTCACAATAAAAGTACTAAAAAGGGTATGAAACAAGAAAAGATAAAATCACTATATAAAACAATACATATGGTAAAATGAAGATAGTCATCTCGTACAAGTGACGTAGAGTTGGCTATCTATTGTTATATTGTAGAAAGCCATATCTAACGTTCAAATGATAAATACCATATGGAACCTCTACGCAGTGTATATAGGCGTGGCCAAGAGGATTTAAGGAGTATGTCATAGTTAGAACATTATGGCCGATAAGCACACAGAGGAAGACTGAATGCGAAAGTGATGATCGCTTGGCAATTGTAGAGAGGCGCCTTGATACGCTCATTGCTGTAAATGAGGTTGGCATCTCGCTTCTGGGTATGGAAGAAGTCCTCCATGAGCTGCTGTATGCGATTATGAGAGGATTGAATTCTCATCTTGGGGTGTTGTGGTTGTGCGATGAGGAGCGTACTAGATTGGTGGCGAAAGCGGCTACGATGTATGAGTTAGGTTCGCTTAGCTTGGAAGACCTGGATATAGATGCGACTGTTCCTGCTATAGCTGAAGTCTTGAGATTATCTCATAGCGTTATGTTCGATGAAGAGCACTACCCCTTCCTTGGTTTCAGTGAGGGATTACAGTGTCACCTCCGTGAAAAGGGAGTCAGGAGTGTGCTTTGTGTACCTCTCAAAACTCGTGGAAAGCTTGTTGGCGCGGTTTGTGTAGTTCGTCTGATAGATGAAATGTTCACAGAGGAAGATGGTAATCTCTTTGAAATGCTAGCAGAGCAGGCTGCTGCTGTCATTGAGTTTCGTCGTATTAATGAGGAACTAGAAAAACGGACAACCGAGACAGAAAAGAAGAATACTGAATTGGCGGCTAATCTAAGATATTTGAATATACTTCAAGACGTAACCGAAGTTGGCATATCTCAGCTGGATGGGGAGGAAATGTATCGTGAGATGCTTCGGCGCGTAATGCTGGGGCTTGATGCAGATGTTGGTGGTATTTGGCTAGCGGATGGTGATAGTGGAAAGATGATACCTAAGACAGTGGTCTTCCCTGGGGCTGTACGCATGTCTGAAGAGGGGATTTTTGGGGATGGCGTGGCTCAGCTTATAGGTGAGTTAAGTAATGCAGGACAACCTGTATTTACCTCCGTCACGTCAAGTTTAACATCTGTGCCTGTGAGTGAAACATTGATAGACTTTTTGGTCAAGTGGCGGATCGAATCTATATCATGTGTCCCGTTCTCTGGTCGAGGCAGATTGAGTGGTGGCATGTGTATTGGATGGATGAAACCCGTGGACTTTTATCCTGAACGTAAGATGTTCTTATCGCTCATTGCAGATGGTGCGGCAGGAGCAATTGGAGCAAGAAAGCTGAATGAAGATGCCCAGCTAAAAACTAAGGCTCTTGAGGAAAAGAATGCGGAATTGCAAGAGACGACAGTCTTTCTCAATACACTGCAATCTGTAACTTCAGTAGGGCTTTCTAAAATGGGCGTTGAGGAAGTGTTCCAAGAGCTACTTGATCGTTTGGTGGAGGGCACTGGTGCAATGGTTGGGGGTATATGGTTGATCGATGATATGGCATCCAAGCTCGAACCTAAGGTATTGACCGTTACAGAGGGTGAAGTGTCCAATCTTCAAGATCTCACTCTTGATTTACGCGGTGCTATTGCTGAGGGACTTGAAGCAGGACAGCCACTACTATTAGAACACGTTAATTTAAGTACATTTGCAGTTAACGAGAATGCAATGCGGCTTGTTAATAGTCTGCAAATACAGTCTTTATTAGGAATGCCCTTAAAATCAGGTAACAAGAGTGTCGGTCTAGCCTGCTGTGGATGGAAGGAACCTCAGACGTTTACTGAAAATCAAGTTAAGTTGCTTGAGGTTATAGCAGACAGGGCCGCTACAGCTATTGAAACACGTGATCTCAGTGGAAAGCTGAGTATCTTTAATAAGGAACTCCAGTCTTCTATCAAGGAACTTGAGGATATTGTGGCATATCTGAATGCCTTGGAAGCAATCACCGAGGTTGGACTGTCGCAAATGGGAACCGATGAGATGCTCAGCGAACTCATTAACCGATTTGTAGAGCGAATGGGCTCTGATCTTGGTGCTATTTGGTTGATGGATGATGACACGGGACTTCCCGTACCGAAGGCCACGGTTAGTGAAGTACCTGTTAACTTCAGTGCTCTGATGGGGGAGGTTGGAGAAGGGCAAATCGCTGAGCAGATTCGAAGTGGAAAGCGTTTAGTGGTAGAAGATGTCAAAAGCTCTGCTGAGTTTGCTGGTAATATTGGAGAGGTTTCTCCAGAGCTAAGTCCTTGTGCAATTCTGGGTGCACCCCTCAAAACAGAGGATAGACCTTTTGGTCTAGTGACTGTCTTGTGGTTTGAACCGCGGAAGTTCACAACAGAAGAAGTAGGGCTATTGGAGGTTATTGCAGATAGAGCTGCCGTTGCGATAGAAGCTCGCAGGTTGAGTGAGGGTCTTCACTTCTCCAATGAGATACTACAGGCTACTAATGAAGAGCTCAAAATCACGGCTGAGAACCTGGAAAACTCTAACCGCGTTAAGTCTGAGTTCTTGGCTAATATGTCACATGAGCTTCGCACTCCTCTCAATGCTATTATCGGATACACATCCCTTATCCTCAGGCAGCGTTATGGTAGAACCACTGCCAAGCAGGAACAGGCTCTACGCCGCATAGAGGATAATTCAAAGACGCTGCTTTCTTTGATTAACTCCGTTCTTGATCTGTCAAAAATGGAAGCTGGTCGTATGCCTGTCTACTATGAGGCAGTTTGTTTGCAGGAAGTGATTGACGAGACTGCTGCCGTTGTTGAACCCATGAGAAGCGAAGCCAATCTTAGTTTCAATTCTGTGGTGGGGGACGATATTCCTTTATTGTGGACAGACCGGGGTAAACTCAAGCAGATACTCCTTAATTTGGTTGGCAATGCTGTGAAGTTCACCAAAGAGGGTGGCATTGAGGTAATGGCCGAACGGATTCAAAGTGATGGTAACGTTAGGATCATTGTGAAGGATACTGGGGTTGGGATGAACAAAGAAGACATGATAACTATTTTCGATGCATTCAAACAAGTTGATGGGAGCGCCACTCGAGAGCAAGGTGGTACCGGTTTAGGATTGGCGATAGCAAAAATGTTTGCCAACTTACTTGAAGGCGATTTAACTGTGGATAGCGAGTATGGTGTAGGTACGACGTTCACTCTGATTCTACCCTGCAATCAACCTCCTGGAGATAAGTCAAGTCAGGGTGCGTCTGTAGTAGTGGATCAAAACGTTGGGTAGTGGCGAGCTGATGCAAGTTGGGTTAGGTTTTGTGCCAATTTCGATGCCAATCGGAACACCTGAGACGTATACATAATTGTATTGGCTGTTTGTAATATATGAATTGAAATGAAAATAACTAACAGCGGGTTGCGGTTCTCGTGTTTTTAAAACATGTCCTCCTGATTAAGTCGCGATTAATATGATAAAGATGCTTGGTGGGGTAAAGGAATTAAATGGAAGAGCAGTATAAAATACTAATTGTTGAGGATAATCCTGATACGCTTGAGATTACTAAAGAAGAGCTGTCTTGTGAGGGCTATGAGGTATTAACTGCTGTTAATGGTTTCGAAGGTCTTAAAAAGGCCCGAAAAGAACGGATAGCTCTTGTCATCTTAGACGTGATGTTGCCGGGGTTGGATGGTTTTGAAGTGTGTCATCGTCTGAGGGGCAGTCCTGAGACAGCCAACTTACCGATTCTGATGCAATCGGCGAAGTCACGTGAAGTAGATAGGGATACTGCTCGTAACGTTGGTGCAGATGAGTATCTTGTTAAACCAGTAGATCCTGAAGCGTTGGCATCATGTGTTAAGAAACTTATTGAAGAAAAGAGAGGTGGTGCCAATTCTGAATCGCATGATGTATCTGAGATATCGGTTATAGAGACAGCAACTGTAGAACCAGCGGCAGTGGCAGAATCAGCAGCGGTGGCAGAATCAGCAGCGGTGGCAGAATCAGCGGCGGTGGTAGAACCAGCAGCGGTGGCTGAACCAGCAGCGGCGTCAGAACCAGCAGCGGTGGTAGAACCAGCGGCAGTGGCTGAATCAGCAGCGACGGCAGAACCAGCGGCGGTGGTAGAACCAGCAGCGGTGGCAGAACCGGCAGCGGCGGCAGAACCAGCAGCGGTGGTAGAATCAGCAGCGGCGGCAGAACCAGCAGCAGTGGTAGAACCAGCAGCGGTGGTAGAACCAGCAGCGGTGGTAGAACCAGCAGCGGTGGTAGAACCAGCAGCGGTGGTAGAACCAGCAGCGGTAACAGAGCCAGCAGCGGTAACAGAGCCAGCAGCTCAACTAGCGGCTCAACCAGCTGTAGCCGCTCAGCCAACGGCAGTAGCTCAACCAACAACAGCCGCTCAGCCGACGGCAGTAGCTCAGCCAACGGTAGCAGCTCAGCCAACGGCCGCAGCTCAGCCAATGGCAGTAGCTCAACCAACGGTAGCGGCTCAGCCAATGGAAGTAGCTCAACCAACGGCCGGAGCTCAGCCAACGGCAGTAGCTCAGCCAACGGTAGCGGCTCAACCAGCCGTAGCCGCTCAGCCAACAGTAGCCGCTCAACCAACAGTAGCCGCTCAACCAGCTGTAGCAAATCAGCCAACGGCAATACCACAGCCAACGGCAGCCGCTCAGCCAGCAGCAATACCGCAACCAGCTGTAGTTCCTCACTCAAATACTACGTCTCGACTAGTAGATATGTCTGTGATAAAGGCAAAAATGATAGCCTGCCTGGGCTCTAAGGGTGGAGTAGGTACTAGCACCGTATGTATAAACATGGCTGTCTCGGTTGCCCAGAGTGGTAGCACTGCAACATTGGTTGATTTATGTGGTTATGGCAGCGGAGTGCCTCTTATCTTGGGGATGCAGCTTGAGAAGGGATTCCCCGACGTTATTAATAGTGGGGAAGACCTTGTAGAAGGGATTAAAAATGTTACTGCTAAACACTCGTCAGGGTTGGGAGTTCTGATGAGTGGAGAAACGCTAGATGCAGAATCTATAGGCCCCGAAGGTACAAAGCAGCTACTGTCTGCGGTGGGTAGGGATGTAGACTATGTCTTCTTCGATATGCCTTCTCACATGTCAGAAGTCAATAGGGTTGTTCTTGGTAGATGCGACCTTATTGTATTGGTTGCTGAGGTAGGTCCGGATGTCTCTGTGAGAATAAAATCGGCCATGGGGCTATTAGAAAGAATAGGAGTGAAGAAGGAATCTGTTAAGTTAGTGGTCGTAGAGAAGAGTGGAGCTGCTTCGAAGGAGGATATTAGTACTCTTGCGACGGTAGGGATCTACGCCTCATGTATTGTACCAAGTGATGTAGCTTCATGTCGTAAGGCTGAGGAGCAGAGTTCCCCTCTTGTTGTAGTAGAGCCACAATCACCTGTAGTTTCTGTAATCAAGCAACTTGGCAATAGGATTGCCCCTGTAGCTAAGCCAGCTGCGGAACCCGTAGCACCTTAAGGGAGATCATCTAAAGACCTATGATAAGCTCAACCGCTGGTGGCACGAACACTAGCATGCGAAGAGGCAAGGGGCTTGAAGAGTTGCTAATTGAAGCGGGGCTGGTTACTGCTGATCAGTTAGAGTCTGCTATTCAAGTCCAAAAGAAGAGTGGTAAGAAGCTGGGTGATATCTTGGTACAACAGGGAGCTGTGGATTCCCAAGATATGCTCATGATGCGAAGCATTCAGCTTAATGTTCCCATCATCGATTTGACGCGACATCAAGTCCAACCTGAAGCGATGAGATTGATATCTGCTGACATCGCTAAGAAATATGATGCCATACCTCTTGACACCATCGAAGATGCACTCGTGGTGGTTATGGCCGATCCTGAAGACATTGAAGCTGTGGCTGCGTTCACAGCTGCCTCAGGGATGAAGGTTGAGGTCACAATTGCAGCGATAGAGGATATTCGGAATGCGATCTCGCAGCTCTATCGAAGTAATGCAGAGATCGAGGAACAGATCAGCCGGATCAAGGCTGGTCCTAATAGGGCCGATGAAGGATCGTTATCAGCTGCAGCAGTTGCCCAGACTCCGGTAGTACGTACAGTGGACCTGCTACTCTCACAGGGTGTAAAGGACCGGGCTTCGGATATTCATATCGAACCTCAACCTACAAGATTACGGATTCGATATCGGATTGATGGAGTATTGCGGGATGTGATGGATTTACCTCTAAACACCCATCCCCTCATCCTTTCGAGAATCAAGATTCTCGCAGATATGAACATAGCTGAGAGGAGGCGTCCTCAAGATGGTCAGTTCTCAATGACGATGGACTCAGGTAAAGAGGTGGATATTCGTGTTGCGACAACGGATACCACTTATGGTGAAATGGCTGTTCTTCGTGTCTTGGACAAATCCCTATCACTGTTTGCACTAAGTGATATTGGATTTATGCGTGATGCGCTTGAGAGATACCTGAAGATGATACACAGTCCATTTGGAATGATAATGATTTGCGGCCCTACAGGATCTGGTAAGACAACTACACTATATGCTTCAATTAATCAGCTAGATCGTATTGGAACCAAGATAATGACGATTGAAGATCCTGTCGAATATCGATTTGTTGATATTAATCAAATCCAGGTCAATGCCAGGGCTGGTTTGACATTCGCTAGTGGATTGAGGGCTCTTATGCGACTCGATCCGGATATCATTCTTGTGGGAGAGACACGTGATGAAGAGACTGCGGGTATCGCTACTCAGGCAGCTCTGACTGGACACTTGATGCTCACTTCAATACATGCAAATGATTCGGTTGGAGCGCTATTTCGCCTTGTGCACTTGGGTATAGAGCCATTTCTTATTTGCAGCGCTCTTTTAGGGGTAGTATCTCAGCGGATGGTACGTAAGGTTTGTCCCCATTGTGCGGTGAAGACCGATATACCTCTTGAACAACGAGTTGTATATGAACAAGAGCTGGGAGTGAAACAAGCGAAATTTAGTATGGGTAGAGGGTGTACTTTCTGTAATGGTACTGGTTATCATGGGAGGATGGGTGTCTTTGAAGTGCTAGTTATGAGTGAGAGAATTGGCCAAATGCTATTGGCAAATGCCCCTGCTCCGGAGATTAGGACTCAAGCTATTAAAGAAGGCATGATAACCATGAGGAGAGATGGAATAGTGAAGGTGAAGGATGGTATTACTACTATGAATGAAGTGTTTGCCAGACTTGCCTAGTGCTCCTACTTCCTATTGTATGATTGTTGATAGCTCTTCTGTAGAGATGCTATTCTATAAAGGTTATGGATAGTAAGTCTAAAGGAAGAAAGGGACCAAGTTGGCATCACCGTGCAAAGATACGAATTAGGAAGGCGATGGGGGCCAATGTCTTTCTATGTCACAAGTGCAAATGGGACTGGCGTGGAGCGTGCCATAATCCCAACCGGCCTAATGTCACATGGTGTGATGATTATGCAGAACGCGGAAAGTGAATTCCTAGAGTCAGCGGATTGGGGGAATTCCTGAGTTCATAATGGCTTTCAAGTGAAGAGTCCCAGTGTTAGGAATACAAGCACTGGGACTCTTTCTTTGTACGGTGATGAGCCATACTCTCAATTCTGTGGTCTTGTGATCAAAGCCCCGCGATAAAGACACTGATGATATTCATTGCAGGAAAGCCTCCCATATTATGAGTCAGCCCTGTCTTGGGTTCCTTGATTTGACGCTCACCGGCCTTACCTTGCAACTGCTTGTACATTTCATACATCATTCGTAAGCCGGAGGCACCGATTGGGTGTCCAAAACACTTCAAACCTCCATCTGGTTGAACAGGTTGTGCCCCATCTAGGTTGAATCGACCAGCGTCTATGTCCTCCTTAGTCTTTCCCCTTGCGCTGAACTGGAGATCTTCGTAGGTTACCATCTCCGTAATGGAAAAGCAGTCGTGCACCTCGGCCATGCTGACTTCCTCTCGGGGATTAGTTATGTTCGCTTCCTGATAGGCCTTTGCCGCGGCGCGAGTGGCAGTCTCCACATGGGTGAAGTCGTAATCTGTGTACATCAACTCTTCTCCAGAACTCAAGGCAATCTGGAGAGCCTTTATGTATACGGGATCCGATCGAAAGTTCTTGGCCATATCTGCTCGGGTTACAATAGCTGCTGCGGCTCCATCGCTTACACCACAGCAATCGAATAAACCTAGTGGCCATCCAATAATAGGTGCCTTCAATATCTGCTCAACCGTTACCGCTTTGCGCAGGTGCGCCTTTGGATTGAGTGCGCCATTTGCATGGCTCTTGGCTGAGATTTTAGCCAAGGTGGTTTTTCCCTCTTCGGGACTGAGTCCATATGTAGCGAAATATCTGGTCGCTAGCATAGCGAATGCTCCAGGGGCCGTCATGTTCGGGTAGATAAGCCTGTTTCTTGTTCCCATAACATTGGCAAATTCAGGGAGTCCGCCGTAGCCGGTGTCCTTAAGTTTCTCCACTCCCAAAGCGAGGCAAACATCATATGCTCCAGAAGCAACTGCGTAGCAGGCACCACGGAGTGCCTCGGACCCCGTAGCGCAGAAATTCTCTACTCTGGTTACCGGGAGAAATGGGAGTTTTAGGGCAAGTGCTAGGGATGCTCCTGCCTTTCCCACGTTGACTTCGTCAAAACAACTGCCAAGCCAAGCTGCTTGTATATCCTTTTTTTCGATGCCGGCATCTTCGAGGGTTTCTTTAAATGCGTCAACCATTAGGTCTTCTGGACCTTTATCCCATAACTCGCCGAACTTGGTACAGCCCATGCCGATGATAGCCACTTTGTCTTTGATGCCTTCTGCCATGTTCTTCCTCCTTAGAACCTTTTCAATGTGGGTTATCCAATTGAGCCAAACCCGTCATTTTATTGGCGTATTGGCGAGATTTTCCAGAAGTACCCGTGAATGCCTCGTCCAGGGTCCACATACTTCTTTCTGAAAGTCATCTCAACTGGCATATCTACTTTGACAGAATCTAGATCGCAATCAGTAACGTCGAACCAATATCTACCGCCTCCATCGAAGTTGACCATACCGTATATCCCTGGAGGGCTAGGAGAAAAGGCCAGATTATCACCAGTATAGGTGAAGAGAGTGGCCTTCTTATCAGCGAATCGGTAGGGTTCCATATCATCGATAACACCACAGTCTGGTTTCACACATACCCTTTGAGGAGGGTACATTGGCGTACCGCATGCCTTGCACTTTGAGCCGTACAATCCCGTTATTGCCTTACGTTCTCTCCAAAGTGTAGAGAGTTGTGTGAAGGCAATCTCATCGCCACGTATGCCCTTCTCTATCTGGGTTAGATTTCGGAAGGATGCATACTTTTCGTAGTTGGGCAGGGCGTTTTTAACGGAAAGATGTCCTTTTATTCCTCTCCTATCTCGCACCTTTTCGATTTCTGGGGTTACTTCCAGGAACAATGCCTCACATCCAAATCCATAATTAGCAACAAGTATCTTATCACCCGGCTTAGCCTCTTCTAATGCTGCTACGAGCATCATCAATGAGCTTGCTGTACCAGTATCACCCACACCTTCGAGTAGTAGGGGTTGGAGTTGTTCGGGTGCAATGCCCAATGCCTTTCCAATACCGGCATGTTCCCTAGGATATGGACACGAATATACTATTTTGGCAAAGCTCTTGGTGTCCAGGTTGTATTTCTTTAACAACCCTGAGATTGCCCCAGGTATCAGTTTTGTGTAACCTTCGTCTCGAATCCATCGGTCTTCCCAAGACCGATCGTAGCGGTCACCATCGGCCCTCCAGTGATCTGTAAAATCGCAGGACAACGTGTACGAACCCTGCAACGTCGCTATCACATTAGAATCACCGACCAACAGTGCTGCTGCGCCATCGCCATACGTCATCTCCTGCGAACTTCCACTCTTTCCTAGTCGGCTGTCAGCAGCAGCTACCATCACGCTCTTAGCAGAACCAGCCTTAACTGCATCACATGCGGCTAACAGTGCGGTAGTGCCTGCCTTGGTGGAATCTGTAAAATCGGCGGTTCGGATATTATCTCCGAGGCCGATTGCCGCCGACACTATTGTGGCATCTTGCCTTTCCTTGAAGGGAGATGTAGTGGTAGCTAGATAGAGGCCATCGACGGTTGTGGGATCTGTGCCTTTCAATGCATCGGTGGCCGCCGCAACTGCCATTGTGATACTATCCTCATCGTAGTTGGCAACTGCCTTCTCCCCAGCCATGTATGTTCCTGGATTGAGCCATCCCATAGCCGAGAAGATTATCTTACGGTCTATCCGTAGCCAGGGTATGTAAGCACCATAAGATGTTATTCCTGCCATCTTGAGTTCCTCCTCATATCAACATAGACTTCTGATTACAGATATCGGCTTGATTCATAACGAGATATATTAGTATTTGGCATAACATTATTCGTTTAGGATCGTGGTCTAAAACCAAGGAAAGTCCTTGCCCCTTCCTCTCGATGCAGAAACTCAGCGGTCAGAGGAAGTCCGATCTTTATTGATTCGGGATTAGATGTATCGACTCCTTGGATGCGTGCATCCACTCTTACACCTTCCTCAAGTTCCACCACACCGGAGCAGTAGGGATTGCTTCGGCTGTAGCCTTCTTTGACCATAAATGGTGGGCCAACTGCAATGCAGGTGAAGGCGATGAGTTTACCATTGCCCTTCATCTGCACCCATTCCATATCTGTGTTGTGACACTCAATGCATATAGGACGGGGGGGTAGATATAGACTATTGCATTTCTTGCATTTTGATCCCATGAGCTTATCTTCATTAAGGAACTGCTCATAGGAGCTATCTGAAAAAGAACGTTCTTCCAAGGTTCACCTCCTCTCAAGGATCGTAAATGTACACGTGCCCCCCGTGCCTCCTAAATTGTGTGTTGCTCCAATTCGCAGGTTCTTATTGGGGACCTGTCTCTCACCAGCCTCTTCTCTTAGTTGTTTCCAGATTTCATACATCTGTGCAATACCCGTTGCTCCTACTGGATGCCCTTTGCACTTCAAACCTCCAGAAGTGTTAATGGGCTTTGAGCCTGTTCTTTCAGTGAGACCAGCCTCTACTGCTTTATAGCCTTCTCCTGGCTTGAAGAAACCGAGATCCTCCAAGTGAATGATTTCTGCTATTGAGAAGCAGTCGTGTACTTCAGCTATTTGAATATCTTCCGGCTTGAGCCCGGATAGTGCATAGGCTTCTTTAGCTGCATGTCGCGTGGCTTCGAAATATGTGACATCTTTCTTAGTATGAAGTCCTCCCCCACTTCCTTGGCCGATGCCAACAATATGCAGGGGCTTATCTGTAAAGTTCCGAGCTATCTCTTCCGCTACCAGTAGTACGCAGCTAGCACCGTCGCTAATGGGGGAACAATCAAAGAGCATCATTGGCCATGCGACTACTGGATTTGCATCGGGATCACGTAGAAAATCCTTTTCATCCTTCCATTCCGGTGAAGGACCGCCCTTTTTCTTTGCCCTCTCGATCTTGCCATCCATAATATCGCGGATAGTGGTCTTGAATTGAGCCTTTGGGTTTAGTGGTGCGTTGTGATGACTCTTTATGGTAACGTTCATCAAATGCTCACGCGTTGCTCCATATTTGTCGAAGTATGCGGTGGCTATAGCACCAAATACCCCGGGGAACGTGAACCCAACTCTGCCTTCATATGGGATGGTGGCTAACGCCAGACCTTCCGTTACCTCCTCGGTAGGACGTTTCGACATCTCTTCCACGCCGCCAACCAGAACCATATCGTAGAATCCGCTGGCTATGGCAAAGACCCCTTCCCTGAAAGCCAGTGCACTAGATGCACAGGCACCTTCGGTTCTGGTCGCTGGTCTGGGTGGCAGTCCGATCAGGTCCGAGATAATAGGTCCCCAATGAGCTTGGTGCATGAAAAAGTCGTTGGAAAAGTTACCCAGGTAGAGGGCCTGGATATCCTTGGGATTAACTCCCTTGTCCACCGAAGAAAGCATTTCGTTGAAGGCTTGTGCGAAAAGGTCTTTAGAGCCCTTGTCACTGAACATGCCAAAACTCGACATGCCTGCTCCGACCATAGCTACGCCTCTTGCCAACTTACCTGGCATATTGATCCTCCGTCATTTGTAGTCGAAAAAGCCCTTGCCACTCTTACGTCCAAGATGCCCGGCTGCCACCATTTTCTTAACCAATATTGGTGGTGCATAGAGGGGATCCTTGAATTCTTCGTACATGGCACTGGCGATGAAGTACGATGTGTCTAATCCAATATAGTCCAGAAGTGTTAGTGGCCCCATAGGGTGGTTGCACCCCAAAACCATTCCTTGATCGATGTCTCCCTTTGATGCAACACCGCTTTCCAGCATCCGAACTGCTCCTAGGAGATAGGGCATTAGTAATCGATTTACGATAAAACCTGGGCTATCTTGGGCTAGGATCACTGTTTTTTCTAGGGTATCTGCAAACGATCTGCTTGTGTCTATGGTTTCGTCGGATGATACGATGGTCTTAACGATTTCAACCAGTTTCATGACTGGTACAGGATTGAAAAAATGCATTCCGATAACCTTGTCCGGTCTATTGGTGGACATGGCCATATCCAAGACAGAAAGGCAGGAAGTATTGCTGGCCAAGACTGAATGAGATGGACAAACTTCATCTAGTTTGACGAATACCTTCTTTTTCTCCTCCAGGTTCTCAACGGCCGCTTCGATAACCAAGTCGCAGTCTCCAAAATCCCCGATATCAAGAGTACGATGAAGCCTGCTCAAGGTGTCATCTTTGTCTTGTTCAGTCATCTTGCCTCTTTTGGCGGCGACCGTAAGTGAGCGCTCTATAAGTTGCACCCCGTTGTCCAGTAGTTCTTGGCTGACGTCGGTAACTTTGGTCTGATACCCATGACGTGCACAGACCTCGGCGATTCCCCGGCCCATCTGTCCACATCCGATCACGCCGACTGTCTTTATCTCCATATGTGCCCCCTTTTGCACTAGTATTGGCTGGATTATCGACCTTTGAACACTCCTTTTCTCTTTTCAACAAAGGAGTTACATCCTTCGACACAGTCCTCTGACTTGACTAAGAAATCCTCAATCTTGGCTTCCAGGAGTAGACCTTCATCGAGCGACATCTCTGTTCCCCTGATCATCGCCTCTTTAGCTCCCCTGACTGCTAACGGCGGAAGCTCTGCGAGTTTCTGTGCCCATTCTGTTGCTGTTGGGATCAGTTGGTCTTGAGGAACTACTCTGTTAACCAATCCTATTCTATAGGCCTCATCCGCATCAATGGGATCCCCAAAGAAAAGCATCTCTGCTGCTTTGGCACTGGGAATAGCTCTAGGTAGCCTCTGGGTACCTCCCCACCCTGGAATCAATCCAAGCTTTACTTCGGGGACTCCAAAACGAGCGTTTTGTGCTGCTATTCTCAAGTCGCAAGATAGTACTAGCTCCAGTCCTCCTCCCAGAGCGATACCGTTGACTGCAGCAATTACTGGTTTCCATAGCTCTAGGCCTCTCATGAGAGTTGCTGGTTGACGCCACCATTCTCCTCGTAGATCCCTTAGGAATGGGATGGTGGTCTTAATGTCGGCTCCTGCACAGAAAGCCTTCTCTCCTGTACCGGTGACAATTGCCACTAGGCAATTATCATCATCTCTGAAATCGGTCAATGCGGTGTTCATCTCTTCCAGAGTGGTTGGATCGATGGCGTTGAATGCTTCGCGGCGATTAAGAGTGATAAAGGCGATCTTATCTTTCTTTTCGTATTGAAGTGGCATGGCAAACCTCCTATAGATATATCTATGTCTTAGGAGCATTGGTGCGATGACCTGTTGGTGAGCGATAGAACAATCGATGTTTTATATGAGCTGACAAAGGCAGGGGGAACCGGAGGGATGGAAGATCACGCTACCATGCTCGAGAGAGGGCTCCTTCTTGGTGTGTATCACATGTCATACCCAGCCTTCCTAATTACCTGTAGTCCGTTCTGCCAATAGTGATGCTGTCCAATTCTTTGCACGAGCATAGCTTCGTAAAAAACATTATGCAGGGTGGACTACTATCTCAGAATGTCTGATTAGGGTACAACAATAGGGCTATGGTTGCAAGGTAGCACAAGCGTGCTGTATCTAATAACGATTATGTATATTGAGGCAGCGTGTTGAGGTAATTCCTGAGGGATTGTTGCTGGAAGCTCCAATAGCTCCAATAGCGTTTGGTTCAAGGTACGTATGGGATATAGTCTAAAGGGAATAATAACCCCTTAGCAGTCGCAGACCTTCATTTGGCGTTCCAACTTTCCCGGTGGCACGGAAGTTGGTGCTCTTATGTTCTCCTCTTAGCGCCACTTGCTGTGAGAAGTACTAGTGGTCTGCGACTGTGACTAGTATTGATTATTCGGTTTTAGTAACCACAATGTGATAGCTCGATCCTAGCTTGCTATCGTGCGCCTACTTGAGATTCCTCAGATTCCGTTTGGCTATAGACTTGAGTTGTGGATATGCTTGCATGACCCAGCTGCTTCTGAACCTTGTGCAAATCCTGCCCCTTGTCCAACATATGGAATGCAGCTGTGTGACGCAGCGCTCGAGGGCTGATCGGTCCTGCGATATCTGCAGCTTTGGCATAGTTCTTAAGAATCTGCCAGAGACCTTGTCTAGTCAGCCGTTGACCAAGTCTGTTTAGAAACAGAGCTGGATCCTTATGATTGCTGCGTGCTAGTTGAGGTCGAACTTCTTCCACATAGTGACGTAGATATCGGGTTACTTGTGGTGAGAGCTCAATGCTCCGGCGTTTCGATCCAGCGCCGTGACAGCGGATGCAGCTTTTTTTGAAGTTAACATCCTCTGTGTTGAGGGCGATAACTTCGCTAACCCTCATACCTGTGTCATAGAGCAGCTCAAGCATAGCTTTATCTCTGCCCGCCTCTGGAGTAGAGGATTTCTCGGGTTGTCTCAATAGCTCTTCCACATCCTCCATAGGTATAGATTGAGGAGAGTTCTTTCTAACTTCGGGGGATCCAAGCAATACCGCGGGAACCTTGGTTACCTCTCCTTTAGAGGCCAGGAACTTGAAGAGGGACTTGGTGGCCGATACCTTCCGTGCAATGGTGGCAGGTGCATAGCCTCTGTGCTGAAGCTCGCTGATATATTTCAAGAACAGATGTTGGTCTGCCTTGGCCCATTGGGGAGTAGGTCCTTTTGCCTCATTCTCCAGAAACTCTGCCAGTTGGATAAGGTCGTTCTGATAGGCACTAATTGTGTTATCAGAGAATCCTCTTTCCTTCTTCAAGTAATCAAGAAAGGCATTAATCTCACGTTTCATTTAAGTCATTCCTCCTTCGGGACTAAGAAGCAGTTTGAAATGTAAGGCGGAGGATTCGCCTAGTGTTCTCAGTCACTCTAATGGTATTATTGATACGCCAACCAACCACCCAAAGGATTTGCTCACTAGAGCATACCAATGGGATCCGGTCACGCCATGCCTTGGGTATGTGTGCATCTACCATGAAATCCTGGAGTTTTTTAGATTCACTCATTCCCAATGGCTGAAATCGATCACCCGGTTTACGCGTTCTCACGGTCAAATCATTGCCACATACATCGGGGTCAATGTATGCTGTGAGTGACAGTGGATGTGGAAAGCGATCTCTTCTCAAAGGCCATTTACAAGCCACCGGACCTATTATTTTGAAAGTAGCTTCCACTCTCCAACCAGGCAATTGCGTCTCACCAGGCAGCTGCAACCTCCTTTCTCCCTGTATGGGGATAAGTTCAAGGGGCGGGTTCAAATCGGCCCCTATTATACACCTATTATACTCAACATAAAGTACCAATCCTCGTGGCAAGGAAATACTCTTGCCAGATGGAAATGATAGCGCTTTCCTTACTATCTCTATATGTTTCCTTTCGATGTTGGTCAGGTCACCCAATAACTGTCTGAATACCTCTCGGATCAGTTGGTTCTGTAGGGCAACATGTTGGGAAGATATCTTTTCTTTATCCAAGATCATGGTATTGTCTTCTCGGACGACTGTATGTTCCCATAGATCGCGGATTTGGGAATCGAGAAGAGCATTGGTTTCTTGCATAATCTGTGTTGTATTGAGCATGCATTCCTTAATGCTTGGATTGTAGCTTTTTAGCAATGGAATTAGCTCATGTCGTATACAGTTTCTCAAATGGATAGTGTTGCCGTTGGAATTGTCTTCCCTTGGTTTCAGGTCATGATCTTGGCAATATTGCTGTACTTCGGTCCTACTAACACAGAGTAAGGGACGTACTACTCTAACTTGATTACCGGAGCTTACTCTATAGAGAGTGTGGGGTTGCATACCAGCCAAACCCTGTAATCCTGTACCACGAATCAGGTTCATCAGTACGGTTTCAACTTGGTCATCAGATGTATGTCCCACCACCACCAGGTTCGCTCCCGTTGTTTGTGCAACCTGTGCCAGGAATTCGTAACGTAGATATCTTGCAGCTTCCTCTAGTGATAGGTGTTGCTGTGCTCTATAGCTTTGCACATCACGGGATTGCAGAGTAACGGGTATATTGGATGCCTGGCATAGCTGTCGAACGTATTCTGCATCGGCGCGAGAGTCTTCCCCACGAAGCATATGGTCTAGATGTGCAACATGAATATGCATCCCAATCTCTTCTTGTAACAGATGCAGTATGTGTAGCAAGCAGACTGAATCTGGTCCTCCAGAGACTGCAACAATTGCCTTTTCCCCGGCCATCATGAGGTTGTGCTGTTTTACAAATAGAAACACACGGTGAGCTAGGTGGTCTAAAGAAAATAGAGAGGGGTTGAATCTGTGATCAGATTCGTTCATAGCGATCCAATTGGGTTTGTTAGTGGTAAGAAACATTTGCTTTTTCCAGTTTGCCTTTGACTGTTAATGCCGTACATATACAATCATAAGTGCTTTGGCTAGTCATAGGCTTCAGGTTGGTGTATTCCCGTGACGAGTGACTATTAAACAATACTGTCTCGGGACATTTAGTCATCGTGGGGAAGCCGTCATAGTAATATAGGTTATGATGCAGATTAACTGTATCATTCTTGATATAGCTGCGGTCGGTCTCACCGCAATCGAGATCAATAGATATAAAGGGTGACTCTTGTTGGGCGTCTAATAGAGTGCATCTATGATAGTCATGTCTTACCCTGTTATTGTCCTGAATAGTACATGAAGATAGGATCATATCAATTCGATCACTAGCATTGATCATATGATTTGCGTCCATTTCATTTGGGCATGAGATCATATTGCTAAATACAGAGCCGAAAAAAGGGGTAAGCATTTGCACAGACATCTTGGCCTCATCGCACATACTGATGGTATCTTGAAGTGTTCGGCCTTGGGCATAAACTTGAGGAAATACTCTATTTATCAAGTTCGAGCTGAGAATATAGGCCGATTGTGTACACTCGAACCATCTAAAGAGTGCATCGATATATGGTTTATTGAGGATAACTATCTTATTAATGTTGGCCGGTTCTTTACTATAGAAAGAACCAAGCTCGGAACTTCTACTTATTGGGTTCATCTTGGCTCAGACGCCCTCTATCCCCCTTGCATAGCGCCCTGAGATTCGGTGTGTCAAACCAGTGATGACCACAGCATTATTACTAACCATCTTTCTTCGGTCGCCATTGCCTTGGATAAGGCATTTGCCTCCATTGACATATAGTATAGATGATGTGAAGTACTTCGTCCACTGTGGAAAAGTGAGGTGATTATAGCTAATATATGCTTAGTGTTGACATATATAACTATCGTTTGCTAGTGTGTTTTATCAAAACTTAATATAATCAGGGATATTGTGACATAGTTAGTTCTTGATGCGTTGACCTTTATGCGCAGAGACATAATTGTTTCTTTTGTATAGGTCTCTTATTGAGAGCTTAGGACGAGGTTAGTGCGCATGATGAAGGAGGGGGATTCTTCGAATCCAAGAGCCTTTGCCACCTGTTCTGGTCGACCAGAGCCCTGAGGCCCGCTGCGGAGTAGCATTCCGATAATACATTCGGGTTTTTGATGAGAGATGTCTATAAACCAGATATCTTCGATAAGAGCTCGCAAGTCATAGTAGCGTGCACCTGTGTCCCTCATGTGGTGCCAGGAAAGACTTGTTTTGTGAAGCAGTGTATCAATTGTGTCTTGGAGCTCCTTTTGATTCTTGGTGGTGGGAATTCCCAACCTATACTCGGCCGCTTGGAGTTTTGATTGTAGCGATGGAGAATTCAAGGGTATTTCTTGTACCTCGGAGAGCTCGATACCTTGAGGCAATTGTGGCCGGACGTTTTTAAAAATTGAATAAGGTGATACTCTCTTGGTCAAGAATATATCCATGAGCTCTGCGTTGCTGACAATCCCCAATGCAAGCGGAGCGGCAAGTGATATCCTGGGACGTGGATTGAATCCACACGAGTATGCCACAGGTACCAGGGCTCTACGAAAGATTCTCTCCCAGCTGCGAGCTAGGTCAAGATGAGAAATATACCTAACCTTATTGCCGCGAGAGAACTTTATGCGAAGTCTTTGTATCTCTTCTGTTCTTCTCATCAGTGAGACATCCCAGTATATGAATCAGTGTTTTGCAATGAAAGAATTCTTTATCGCTCTTGTAGGACGAGGCTATGGGAAGGCGCTATCCTTTTTCTAAAAGAGATGATATTCTCAAACCTTCTCTGAGATCCTACACTAGCCCTATTCATCATGATACATTTCCTCCATTTGGACAGTCAATCTGGGGTATTGCCTATCACATTGCTAAGTCAATAAGCAGAAATGGCTGCATGTAGCTGAGAAATAAATAGGCGAATTGTAATGGCCAGCTTGATATGCAGTGAATAATAAATTCCGTATATACCAATTAACAAGTGGACGTACTACATGCTTTGGTAGGAATAATTATGCATTCGATGGATGAATATTGACTATTGTATATCAATGTAAGTATACTCGAAATTGCTTATGATATAAAAAGTGATATGCTACTTACAAAATTGATAATTGGGATGAAAACAGAAGCGCCGCAGCCGGACTGGGTCACAATCATAAAATGCTAACCAGATATACTATGTCATTACAAACTGAAGGTGAAGCAATCTCGTTATAAATAAGGGATCGCCATGTTTTCTTTCCGGTACCGGAAGGACTCCTCGCGACCACATTGTGACACAGTATCGGTAGGAAGATTCAAATTGCATATTGGCGCATTTGGAGATAGTGAATTGTCTACACCCTTCCTTTAATAGTGTGTGTTGTGCACTATGACAGAAGAGAAGTGCGACAATAACCTTTGGGTATTACTGATTGTCTAGATATACTACGATGCAAGAATATACCGTCCTTTGTATAAAGGGTATCAATAGTGTTATGGACGATTGGAGAAAGAACACGAATGGTTATGTGGAGCATTACCAGGACAAGTGCTCGCCAATGATAAACGATCCGTAACCTACTTTAATCTGAATGGGTGAATCAATGTTTGTATGGATAGCTGCTGACTAATTGGGGTGATATGGAAATAGATCAACTCTTGGAAGAAGCGCAATCCTATCTCTCACCGGATCGCTTGGTACTGGTACGGGAGGCATATGAATTTGCAGTTGAGGCCCACCAGGGGCAAATGAGATTAAGTGGTGAACCTGTTGTGCAACATACATTGGAGACGGCTCTTATTCTTGCAAAACTTCGGCTAGATGCAAATTCCCTTGTGGTTGCGCTGTTACATGATGTGATTGAGGATTGTGATGTAGCCTTGACAGAAATAGAAGGTGTGTTTGGATTGGAAGTTGCTAAGCTTGTTGATGGAATAACTAAGCTTGGGAATGTTGCTTGGACGGGTGGTGTGGAACAAGAAGCTCGTCGTGCCGAGAGTTTGCGAAAAATGCTAGTGGCTATGGCAGAAGATATCCGCGTCATATTCATAAAGCTAGCGGATAGGTTGCACAACATGCGGACTCTTGACGCGTTGCCAGCACAAAGACGGCAGCGTTTTGCAAAGGAGACGCTAGAGATATATGCACCATTAGCGCATCGCTTAGGTATTTGGGAGATGAAGGCAGAGTTAGAGGATTTATGTTTTCTCCATCTACAGCCTAGTGCATATCGAAAGCTGGATAGGCTAGTCTCAAAGCGTATTACAGAACAAGAGGCTCTGATCGATAGAGCGACGGAGATGTTAAAATCCGAACTGGCTAAAGCGGACCTGCATACCGAGGTTAGTGGAAGAAGGAAAAACCTATATAACATATATCGAAAGATGGAGAAGTATCATCAACAGGGCAAGGGCCTTGGAGATATTCATGATATTCTTGCGCTTCGGGTATTAGTGAATGAGGTTGGAGAGTGTTATCACGCTTTGGGTATTATTCATAGTCTGTGGCATCCTTTGAGCAGTGAGTTTGATGACTACATTGCTAATCCAAAGGAAAATGGCTATCAATCATTGCATACCACGGTGATGTGCTTTGGTATTGTTCCTCTGGAAATACAGGTACGCACATACGAGATGCATCATGCCGCGGAGTATGGTGTTACTGCTCACTGGTTATACAAAGAGGGTATGAAGCCTGATGCACAGTTTGAGAGAAGAATTTCTTGGCTGAGGCAACTTTTAGAGTGGCACAAAGAGATTGGTGGCACAGTTGATTTTCTGGAATCTGTAAAGACAGATTTATTCAATGATCAGGTGTTTGTATATACACCAATGGGAGAGATAAAGGACCTACCTTCGGGATCAACACCGATAGATTTTGCCTATAGCATTCATACTGAGCTTGGGCATCGCTGTGTTGGTGCCAGGGTTAATGGTGTATTGGTGCCGCTATCGCGGCAACTTCGCAATGGGGATACCGTAGAGATAATTGTAACTAAAGGGGAAAAAGGACCTAGTCGTGATTGGCTCAATTCCAACGTTGGATATGTAACGAGTTCTGGTGCTAAGGCTAAGATACGCCAGTGGTTTAAGAAGCAGGAACGTGATGAAAATATCGAACGTGGTAAGGAGAGTCTTGAGAAGGAATTTAGACGTCTAGGTATATCGATTGGTAACAGGCAGGATATTGCATCAAAGTATGGCTACGAAGCGTTGGATGATTTCTATGCAGCTATAGGTTATGGTGACGTTAGCGCTAATCGAATTACACAATCGCTTGTCTCAGAGAGGGAGAGTCCGATTATACCCGAGGTCACCACAATCCCCTCGAGGAGTAGTACAGGAATAAAGGTGTTGGGTGTGGGGGAACTTTTAACGGTATTGGGTCGTTGCTGTAATCCACTACCGGGAGATGAGATCATTGGCTATGTAACTCGGGGTAGGGGGGTTACGGTTCATCGTACAGACTGTCCGAATATGGCTCACCTGAAAGATGAAGATCGGAAAGTTTCCGTGAGTTGGGGAACGGAGTTTGAACAGTATCCTGTTCGTGTTTGCATTGAAGCGTGGGACAAGGTTGGATTACTACGTGATATTAGTGCGGTGGTTGCAGAAGAGAAAGTTAATATTGCCGGGGTTTCCACTGTTAAGCATAAGGGAGATACAATGAGTATATGGCTTACGGTTGAAACCAAAGGAGTTCTTCAGCTGTCGCGGTTGCTGAATAAGTTGGAAGGTGTGGATGGTGTACTATCTGCAACTCGAGCAGTGGAAAGCCATGCCCCTGACGCGGTACAATTACATGGTCAGATAGTTGGTTAGGGAGGATAGAATTGCCAAGTTCAAAACAGAAGGCGGCCAAGGTTAGTGAAAGAAGACGCATACGAAACAAGTCCGTCCGCAGTGGAATGAGGACAGCTGTAGGAAAAGCAGAAGTAGCCATTTCTTCCAGAGATGGTGATGAATCCCAAGATGCGGTCAAGAATGCAGTTAGTTCTTTAGATCGGGCTGCAACGAAGGGTGTGATCCATCGTAATAATGCAGCTCGTCGCAAGTCTCGGTTAATGAAGAAACTTAATTCATCGCTATCTGGATGAGTAATCGACCGAGTTGGTGCCACACTTTTCTGCCTTGGGGAAGACGACGAAGCGCATGGAGTGTTGATCTTGTCCGCTGGCTCTGAGAACCTTTCCATCCTTACAGATATGTAGCATAGGTGGGCTTCTGTAAGGTGAAAGGAGCCTCGCTCTAGTAATCAGGAATAGCTCTATGGTCTATGAATCCATAGGCCTATGGTTAGTGTGCAGATACCTCTATCCAAGTCTAATATATCCTATGGACTGTAGAGGCTTATCAGCTTGGGATGATCATCGTATCAGTAAGCGTGTTGAGCCGAGGAATTACAGGGCATGCTGTGCTTGCGTTGGTCCATTTCTTGTTGTTAGCTGGCTGGTTGAGACAGGGATATGGGGCCACTAGGGGATATAGAGTTAAGAGAAGAAAACCGCTCTTTTGGTGTAAGAACCTTTTTGAGGTATTTGCCAGTGAGGGAGGATTCATCTCGGGCTATATCTTCAGGGGTTCCTTGGGCAATGACATATCCTCCGCTATTACCTGCTCCTGGACCAAGATCAATAATATGATCTGCGTTCTTGATTACGTCCAAATGGTGCTCTATCACGATGACGGTGTTACCTGAGTCGACTAGGCGATGGAGAACCCGTAGTAGTGCTGCTACATCTTCGAAAGAAAGTCCAGTAGTTGGCTCATCGAGCACGTATAGCGTTTTTCCTGTGGATCGACGTGATAGCTCTGTTGCAAGTTTTACCCGTTGAGCCTCACCACCTGACAGTGTTGTGGCAGGTTGACCTAAACGTATGTAGCCCAGTCCCACTGCGAGTAATGTCTCAAGCTTGGTTTTGATCTTTCCGAAATTGCTGAAGACGGTGAGCGCGTCCTCCACGCTCAGGTCTAGTACCTCGGCGATGGTCTTTCCTTTGAAGTGGATCTCCAGGGCTTCCCTATTATATCTTGCTCCTTTACAAATCTCGCAGGGAACGGTTACATCAGGTAGGAATTGCATCTCAATTTGGATAAATCCCTGTCCCTGACAGGCTTCGCATCGTCCACCCTTAACGTTGAAGGAGAATCGCCCTGGAGTATAACCTCTCATTCGTGCTTCGGGTACTGTGGCGAAAAGCTCCCGGATGGGAGTGAATGCCCCCGTATAGGTGGCCGGATTGCTTCGAGGTGTACGACCTATAGGTGATTGATCTATTTCTACAATCTTGTCGATGTGTTCAATACCAGATATACTTCGACATTCACCTGGGATCTCTCTTGCTTTGTGGAGGACTTGGGCTAGTCTCTTACAAAGAACTTCGTTGATAAGAGTACTCTTGCCACTTCCTGATACTCCTGTTACGCAGACAAACATCCCTAGTGGAATACTGACATCTATATTTTTTAGATTGTTTTCCCTGGCGCCCTCGATGAATATAGACTTGCCCGAGCCTGTGCGATACTCGTTCTGCATTTGGATGGTTTTTGCACCGCTGAGGTATTGACCGGTGAGAGACTGGGGATTTTCTTGAATCTCTTTAAGTGTACCAGTTGCGACAATCTCTCCTCCATGCTCTCCGGCACCTGGCCCTAAGTCGATAATGTGGTCTGCAGCTGTCATCATGGCTTCATCATGTTCCACCACGATAATAGTGTTACCCAAATCCCGCATACGTTCCAGGGTGGTGATTAAACGATGGTCATCAGCAGGGTGGAGTCCGACTGTTGGTTCGTCGCAGACATATAGAACGCCCATTAACCCACTCCCGATTTGAGTGGCCAATCGAATTCTCTGGGCTTCTCCTCCACTCAATGTTGAGGATGCTCTATCCAGTGTCAAGTAATCTAGTCCCACATCTGCGAGGAAACCAAGACGAAGTCTAATCTCCTTGAAGACTTCCTTGGCTACAGCGAGCTCCTTGTTGCTAAGCCGCGAATGACCTGGAGAAGTATTCCCAATGAAGCAGATCCATTCTAAAGCCTCTGCTACAGACATGGAGGTTATATCCATGATATTGTTCCCGTCGATTGTCACCGCTAGTGATTCTGGTTTGAGTCTCTTGCCTTGACAATCGGGGCAAGGATGTGAGGCCATATAGCGCTCTATCTCTCCGCGCATATATTCGGATTCCGTATCGCGATACCTGCGTTCTAGGTTGGGTATAACGCCTTCGAATGTGGTTTGGTATTCGTGTAACCTATTGCGATGATCATGGTGTCTAGCCATGAAGATTTCCTGTCCACTTCCATATAGAACGAGGTTGAGGTGTTCTGGATCGAGGTCGCTCACAGGTATGTGGGTTGAAAAGCCATGGGTTTTGGCCAGCGCTTCAACTATACTCCCATACCATGTATTGAAGAATCCAGTCCCGGAGGCACCCCAGGGGCGGATAGCTCCTTCTGCTAGGCTGAGGTTCCTATTTGGTATGACCAGGTTTGGATCTATTTCCAGCTTAATGCCCAGTCCAGTGCATGTTGCACAGGCTCCATGAGGACTATTGAAACTAAAATTACGAGGGGCAAGTTCGCCTAGGCTGATCCCGCAGTGAACGCAGGCGAAGTGTTCGGAGAAGAGCAAGTCATCTCCATCGATAAGATTAACAAGTACAAGTCCCGCGCCCAATTTGAGAGCAGTTTCTACGGAATCTGCCACTCGTCCCGACTCTGCCGATTGCCCGATAATCAGTCGGTCTACAATTGCTTCGATGGAGTGCTTTTTATTCTTGTCTAATTGGAATTCCTCTGACAGATCGTAGATGGTTCCATCTACTCTAACTCTGACAAATCCAGATTTCCGTAGATCCGCAAATATCGATAGGTGCTCTCCCTTGCGATCTTGGACCAATGGTGCCATGATCATTAGCTTGGTATTCTCAGGAAGGGCAAGAATGGAATCTACGATTTGCTGTACTGTTTGTCTGGATATCTCTCTGCCGCAATTAGGACAATGTGGGTGTCCGGCGCGTGCAAATAGTAGACGTAAGTAGTCATAGATCTCTGTGACAGTGCCCACGATTGAGCGTGGATTGCGTGAGGACCACTTCTGATCTATGGAGATGGCCGGGGACAATCCTTCTATATAGTCGACATCTGGCTTCTCCATACGCCCCAAGAATTGACGTGCATAGGCAGAGAGTGATTCGACGTAGCGGCGCTGCCCTTCAGCGTAGATGGTATCGAATGCCAGTGAGCTTTTACCGGAGCCAGATACGCCCGTGATTACGACTAGTTTGTCGCGGGGGATCTTGACATCGACATTCTTCAGATTGTGTTCCCGGGCGCCTTTAACAACTATATAATCTTGCCGCATAACTCCAAGTGTCCCATTGTAACACCAGGCGTATTGTCGGACAAGAAACTAATATTGCTAGGAACAATACATGTATAGCACCTATGATTAAGGGAAAGGAAGAAAACAACGATTGAAGGAAGCGTTATAGGGGTACACTTATAAGTCCTAGTATATTATAGGGAGAGTCCTATTCAATGATTTCATCTCCACCTACTGAATAGACATTCCCTCCTGCCGAGAGGAGTATTACGCCATCACTTATGGTGGGGGAGGAAGTGATTGGACTTCCTAGGTAGTATACCCATTTAGTCGTTCCGGTATCCTGGTAGAGGGCATATAGGTTCCCATCTCCTGATCCAAAGTAGACAGTGCCAAGCGCGTCAATAGCTGGGGAAGACATCACCCATCCGAGTGTACCGTATTCCCACTTGAGGCTACCGCTATCAGTATATATGGCACGCATCCTACCTTGCTGATTGTTGGGTGATACACTGGATCGCCATGAGGTTGGAGCTACTTGTGATCCGAAATAGACGGTGTCTCCGTACACTGCTGGTGACGATAGAATCCATTCGCTAGGACAGTAGTATGCCCATTTTAAAGAGCCGTCGGGATATAGTGCAATTAGCTCTCCACTGGCAGAAGATGCATATCGGCCTTTAGCAGTACCAAAGTATACGGTGTTATCATCTCCGATCGCTGGTGAAGAGAATACGCCTTTGTCCGAATAGTAGTTCCACAACAAGTTACCATCGATATCAAATGCCCACAGATGCCCCGACAGATGATCGTAGAAACTTGTCGATATGCTTTGTGAGCCGACATAGATAGTACCGTCTCTACCTATTGCAGGAGAGGATAGAATCCATTCTTCGGTATTGTATGCCCACCTTAAGCTGCCATCGGGATTGAGGGCATAGAAGATACCATTACCAGAGCCGAATAGTATTGTGCCATCGGTGGTTACAACTGGTGATGACATGATCCATCCATCCGTCTCGAAACTCCATTTAAGTGTACCATCGGGATTGAGTGCCCATAGGGTACCATGCTGCTCTGAAGGATTGGGGGTTGAAAACCATCCGGAGTAGCCTGCTTGGGAACCGAAGTAGATTGTGCCATCGCTCGATCCGATTGTAGGGGTGGAGAACACCCATTGATTTGTTTGGAAGTTCCACTGAAGACTGCCATTAGGATTTATAGCATAGAGATTGCCATCACCTGATCCCACGTACATAGTACCGTCGGAACCGATTGTAACAGAAGATTGTAGATATGGGGCCTTATTAATATGTCCCATCATCTGATAATAGTAGTAGAGAACGGGATTCCCTCTTGGCCCTTCGTATATGCTAGTGCCTGTGTGAAGATTGTCATGACGGAATGTCATCCAGTCACCCACTACGACGTAGTCTTGTTTTGTTAATGTACTGGATCCGCCCGCACCATCAATCGTTAGGGTAATAGTGTAAGAACCTTGTTGTTCATAGGTATAAACTGGGTATTGCTCAGTGCTATCCACAACTCCATCGCTGTCGAAATCCCAGAACCACGAGTCGATCTCCCCTGATGATAGGTCGAAGAATTGAACCTCAAGGGGTGAAGGACCTCGAACTGGCTGTGCTTCGAACTCTGCTATCGAAGGCGTTGTAACATTAATGTAATTAACCTTGGTCTCTGTCATCGTATCATCTGCTATAGTTGCCGTAAGCGATACCGTGTAAAACCCTGGAGTATCGTATGTATGAGCGGGATTCTGTTCTGTACTATCAACTTCTCCATCGTTATCGAAATCCCACTGCCAACTTGTCGCTGGAACAGTAGATTCATCGAAGAACTGAACGCTTAGTGGGGCGATGCCACTGGTTGGCTCTGCTTGGAAGTCTATTCCTTGCGCAACTACGCTAATGTAGTTTTCCTTTACTTCGGTGTCTGAATCAAATGCGCCCCCGGTTGTTAGAGTAACCGTATATTCTTGTGGTGATTGGAAAGTCCAAATGGGATGTTGCTTTGTGCTATCCACAACTCCATCGTTATCGAAGTCCCAGCTCCAATAATTGATCTTGCCAACTGAACGATCCAGGAACTGAACCTGTAATGGTGCTGTGCCCGAAGTCGGAATCGCTATGAAATCGGCATTTGCCCTCGGGAATACTGTAATGGTTCTGCTCTTGGTGAACTCGCCAGAAGGTCCAGATGCGGTAAGTGTGGGCGTGTAGAGTCCTGGTATCGTGTATGTGTATGTTGGGCTGTGTTTGGAGCTGTCTTTTACTCCATCTCCATTGAGATCCCATGACCAGCTGGTGAAATCCATTGTAGAATAGTTGGTAAACTTAACCTCAAGTGGTACTATGCCTGACGTCTTCTGCGCAGCAAACTCTAGGCGTGAAGGTATTGATGTTATTGTGATGTATTCGGTCTTTTCCTTTTTGTCGGTACCGCCTGGTCCCTCTACTGTGAGCGAGACGGTATATGTACCTGCTTCGCTATAGATGAAAATGGGATCCTTCTCGGTACTATCTTCTGTTCCGTCTGCATTGAAGTCCCAGCTCCACGTCTCGATTTCTCCGATGGAGTGATCTTCGAAAGAGACTTCAAAAGGCACGGCCCCAAAAGTGGCGTTTGCGATGAATGCTGCATCTGGTTCGTTGCTATCATCACCACAGGCTGGTAGGCATAATGATGCGATTAACATAATGCATATAGAAATGGCTAGAATGATTTGTTTATTGATATTGGATGAAATGTGCATAATCACTATACCTACCTAGGGTAGAGCCCCACTAAATCTATACTATATATTGATAAAATACAGAATCTATTAAAAAAATTCAATGGATAAAGCGGAAATATTCATGTATAAATGAGGTTATAATATGAAAACAGTGTAGAAGTATAATATTATACGATAAATTACGTTATATTGTGTAATATGGACATACGATAAGGAAAGTGTAAGCAGATTGTTACTCCTTGTTATACAATGAGAAGTTTGTTTATTTCGAGATAATTGATAGAATCGTGAAAATGTCTGGTGCTGTAATAAACAACGTATTGCTGATATTGCTGAAAGAGTCTGCTAAGCTGGAGGTAGAAGTATTTTATGGAAATGGGGGGCAAACTTGATGTTCTGTGTTCTTACTTAGGATTGGAATCAGCAAGCAAGAGAAGTAATGGGCATGATACCGTTTTGTTGGACTCTTCAGTGAACTCAGTCCATGTTTGTATAAATTACCCTGGTGAGCTTTTGGGCAAATGAACAGCATCCAAATATGTAGTGAGAGCATTATGGCATATTGAGAGGTTTCTTTTTTTCTGTGGTATAGCGGATTGTTGAATATCGACTAGTTCATCCTAGAAGGTGAGTTGATCTATGGGTAAGGTGTTTGTCCAAATTGATGGGATTAGCGTTGAGTGTCAAGAGGAAGATAGGATTCTAGAAGCGGCTGTTAGGGCAGGGATATACATTCCCAATCTATGTTTCCTGCAAGATCAAGAGCCGCCATTCGGTGCATGTCGCTTATGTTTTGTGGAGATTCGAGGTCAAGGGATTGTAACAGCCTGTACAGAGCGCGTGCGAAACGGTATGGTTGTACTTACTGATACACCGGAAGTGTTACGTCTACGTCGTACTGCTGCGGAGTTGATCATCTCTGCTCATCCCGCCGATTGTCGGCATTGTACTAAGAACCGGCACTGCGAGCTACAAAAAGTGGCGTCGTATTTGAAGGTGAGACTCAAGCCGCATCGTTTCAAACAGATGTATCGAGCTCTACCCCTGGATTGCAGCAATCCGTTCATTATCGTAGATCCTAACAAGTGTGTACTGTGTGGTAAATGCATCTGGATATGTAATGAGCGTCGTGGAGTGGGGGCCCTTAATTTTATTAATCGTGGTTTTGCTACGACAATTTCTACATTTCCTGAGCTAATGACTGAGGCAAGCTGTGCTACTTGTATGGAGTGCGTGGATAATTGTCCGGTTGGGGCTTTGTTACCAGGGGAGGGTTGTGCAGTACATAAAGAATAGATCTGTTGACTAGTTAGGAGTGGCAAGTCTAGAATGGGAAACAAGTAGGTATTCTAGGGGGTGCAAGATGGAGATGCTTCTCATTTGTCGAAATGCTCAAGAGAGCTCGATTATCGGCAATGTGGCGGTAGCAATGGAGGCAAAGAAAAGTGGACAAGATGTGGGTGTGCTGTTCACGGAAGAAGCACTTGCAGCGTTAGCTGGCGAATCGATGTATTGGCCACCTTTGTTCGAAAGTCGTGATGCTAGAACACGAATATCTCGGAATGCTACTGCCTTGGGGGTGGAAGTATCTGATGTTAAAGATGCCAGGTGGACAGATATACCTAGATTGCTCAAGGCTGCTAAGGACTTAGGTGTGGCTTTATTCATATGTCCTATATGGTCTCAAATCCTTGGTGTAGATGGAAGAGTATTCGATAACCTGTCTGCCATTGATAAGGAGGCAATGCTCAAGATGTTGAGCGAGACAAAAACAGTTGTGGGAGGATTCTAGCGATGTGGTCAGCATGGGAGAAGGTTGCAGGTTTTGAGGGCAAAGAGACTGTCTATGAAAAGAAGTATCGTGATCGTGGAGGGGGAGTTGCCAGGATAAGTTCTAATCGTCCCCAACGAATGAACGCTATGACGAATATAGGTTGGACCGAGCTAACGAATGCGGTATTAGATGCAGATGGGGATAAAGATATCGGAGTGATTGTGATCGCCAGCATAGGTGATCATTTTGGCGTGGGTGGAGACATGCAGTGGGAGGCCGAGGGTGGTTTGGAAGAGCTTTTTTCAAATACTGATAATATGGGAGGTGGGGTTCTAGCTGGCGGTTTCGACTTGGCGATTATTGGGGCTCGAAAACCTGTTATAGCTGCGGTAAAAGGCTACTGTATTGGGGGCCATAATCACCTCGCCTATCATTGTGATTTGACCATTGCTGCAGATAATGCCATCTTTGGCCAAAATGGTCCTCGCATCGCTAGTCCAATTCATGGACATCTTGTATCTTCTTTGTCTCATGTTGTTGGTATAAAGAAGGCAAAGGAAATATGGATGCTTTGTCGCCACTATACTGCTCAGCAGGCATTAGAGATGGGCCTTATTAATGCTATAGTACCTTTATCTCGATTGGATGAAGAAGTTGATAAATGGTGCGATGACCTTCTGAATATAGTTCCCACTTGCCTAACTCTTATAAAGAGGAGTTTTGCTTCTGTTGATAAGTATCTGGAACCTGATCTTGGTAGGATTCTAACCGAAGTGGCACCAGACTTCTTTGCTCGCCCCGAGGTTGCAGAGGCACATCAGGCGTTCTTTGAGAAGAGGACACCAGAATTCTGGCAGGATGCCAAAAAGGCTTCTGGGTAGGATTCTTACTATTGGTTGTTGGTGGATGGGCTTCTTAATAAACGAGGAGGGAATATTCCCTCCTCTGTTTTTATATGCTGTACTGGCGATAATGCTACAGCTTGATATGAATATGTTTATGTCCTAAAAAATGGATCTATCCAAGTTTCGCCGCTTCTGCCCTTACCAATCTCCGAATTCGCCGGTGAACTTCAAGAATTGAACCAGGAACTGTCGCACCTTCTGCCCAGTGGAAATTTAGCCGATCATGGTTTTCTTTGGCATATTGCTGTTCTTGTATGGCTTGTTTTGCGGCCTGTCTGTGTCCTTGTTCCCAAGCCGTGAGTACGGGTTCCAGGTCGTTCAGGTGTGTAGAGGCCAAGCTTGCTGTCGCGGAGCTGAGGGCGTATTCATTGGCGTTGAATGCAATGGATATGCCCCCAGCGCGATCGACTGTTGTGAGCATCTTGGAATCTGTAATGCTATCTCCCACTGCCACAAAATTGCCGATAGGTTGCCCATATTCTTTCGAAAATCTCTCCAATGCCATTACTTTCCTGGAGCCGCCAACAGGGCTAACTTGTCTAATAATGTTACCTGCTTGAGTGGTAGTAAGCCTGTGCCAAAAGAACTCATCAAGATATTCCTTGAGTTGAACATCGTCTTTTGCATCTATACTCACTATCTCACTTACAGCTTGTTCCAACATGCGGATGGTGTCATTTTGCATGTCCTTAGCCCATTGGCTAAGCGGCAATGGAGTACAAGCCACTCTCTCCTTGGGTATATTGAGTCTGCTGGTGATAGTGAGGGCGTAGTGATTATAACTAGTACTAATGCAGAAAACCTTCCAGCCATTAGACTGCAGGTGGGTAATCAAATCTACTGCGCCTGTGATGAGTTTTGCCTCTTTACCAAACTTACGAATATCCTGCTCTGTGATCCCATGACAGATAAGGAAAGGTGCTATGAGTGCTAGAGTATCACCTGGCTCATAACCTTTTCTCTCCTCTAGAGTTAGAAGGTCATCGTAGCGACTGATGGCCTCAAACACCTGGTTACCATGGGGTAGTAGGCTCATCAGATCGTAGGCATTATCTTGTGGAGAAAGGGGCCCTTCTAAGTCGAAGCAGATAAACCCACTCATGAACGCCCTGTTTCTATGATGGGGTTGATTTTCTCTGTTAAATCATAGCCTTGTATGGGCTGGTTTTGGCTATCTAGGACAAGTCCTTTACATATTCTGATTGTCCCTACGCTAAAGGCTTCAATTGTGGTTAGAAGGAGGGGAAGCTCTCTGACAAAACCATGATGTCGTATGGTCTTGAACAACGAGTTGCATTCTCCCTTTTCTCTCTTAAGTGTGGCTATAGACGTGTTTTCTAACTCTTTCCATTCCTCGTCGAAAGCAGGACCTCTGATGGGGTATTTACAGTATGTTACTGGGGGGCCTTTATCTAAATCTGGGGTAACAAGGTGCATCATTGCACCGGATTCAGAAGCATTTGTCTCTATTAGCTCCCAGATGACTTCCTGCCAAGTGCCGGGTGGTCCCCAGGGTAGTGCCGGATGTAGGTTAATCATAGTGTATTCTGTGCAAAGCAATGGACTAGTAATCAGCATATAACCAGCCAATACACATAGATCACACCCAAGTCCTTTTAGGCTACGAACTACCTTCCTATCGTAAGCGAGCCGCCATTCAGAGATGTCTTCTTTTCTAAGAGTGGGCTCGAATTGGTGAGAGGAGACTGTGATTAGCGGGATTCCATTTCCTTTAACCAAGTGCAGGAAATCGTCAGATTGATTGCTTTGGCCAAATTCACGATTACTGAAGACAAAGGAGATTTCGATCTTATGATCTCTACTAATCTTGTTCTTGTAGACACCTTCTAGCAAATCCTGGGCTTCCCTGTCTCTACCAGAGGAAAACCATCCGAGCCTTATCATCTCTTTCTACTTAGCCGTTTTCTTATTCTGTTTATAGTGCTAGGAACATGAACCCACATTCCACTTTTATGACCAAAGATCTCTCCTTGGGCCAGAGCTGCACAAAACTCCTTTGGTGTCTTGAATTCTGGCATCTGAATATAGGCATGCCCAATCTCCCCTGGCGTATGCGCATCGCTTCCTGCACTGCACAGGAAACCCTTTTCTCGGGCTAAAGCCTTGGCCTTCTCAGAGTCCGAAAGGAAGTTAGCTCTAGCATTAAAAACCTCAATGATATCTACTTCGGATAATAACTCTTCTGGAAAATCACGAGTGAGAATTGCCATGCGCAGACGGTCGAAGGGGTGAGGAAGACATACAAGTCCCCCTTGTTCCTTGATGCTCTTTATGGCTTCGGCGGAAGAGATACCACTGGGGATCCGCTCTTTCAGGAACATCCCCATAATCTCTCCGTGGGGAGTGAGGATCTCTTCTGCAACAATGACCGGGAAAGGCGCCATCTTTTGCATTTGTAGCCCACCCTCAACTGCATTGTGATCTGCAATTGCAATACAATTGATCCCAACTTCTAGACAACGGGATATTACCCTTTCAATGGTCATATTAGTATCCATGGAATACTCAGTGTGCACGTGGAGGTCGGCTTTTAACAACTATAGCCCTGCTCTTTCCAGGTATTCGGCGGTTCTGGTGTCCACCTTTATAACATCCCCGTTATTAATGAAGAAGGGAACCTGAATGGTAAGCCCTGTTTCCAGCGTGGCCGGTTTGCTTCCTGATGTCGCAGTATCACCCTTAAAACCTGGACCGGTATCTACTACCTCGAGTTCTACCGCAGTAGGGAGTTCCACTCCCATGGGCTTGTCTTTGTAGGTGGATATTTCTAAAACCATACCTTCCTTGAGGTAATTGACTGAATCGGCCAGTAAGTCAGCATCGAGTGTAATTTGATCAAAAGTATCATTATCCATGAAATGGAACAGGTTTTCATCTCGATACAGGTACTGCACAGAGCGGTGTTCCATGCGTGCCTGATCGAATTTTTCACTTGATTGAAATGTGCGTTCAACTATATGGCCACCTTGAAGGTCACGAAGTCTAAGCCGAATTTGGGCACTTCCCCGTCCTATCTTAATATGTTGGTACTCAACAACTCGATATAGCTGTCCGTCCAACTCAATGGTAGTGCCTTTTCTTGCCTCGCTGGCATTAATCATACGTTCTCCCTTCGATGCTCAGTGAAGAACTTCACAATAATTGGATTCTGTGCGAATATAAGCACTCTCATTTCTTGGCTCGTGTGAGAGTCTTGGCCTTTCCTTCCTGTAATATTACCATGTCCTCAATTCTTATGCCTCCCCATCCGGGGTGGTATATTCCAGGTTCAACAGTGAATACCATGTTCTCTTTCAGCATATCATGCGACTTTGGTGAGAGCCTGGGTTTTTCGTGTGCCACAAGCCCAATTCCATGTCCGAGGCCATGCCCAAATGCCTCTCCGTGTTGGCCTTCTTCAATAACTATACGTGCGAGTTGGTCTGCTTCTTCTCCACTCATCCCTGGTGCCAGTGTGGCTATAGCTGCCAATTGGGCTCCTAGTACAAGATCATAATGTTTAGTAAAGGTACTATCTGTCATGTTTAAGCATATAGTGCGCGTACAATCGCTACAATAGCCTTCTACGCGTGCTCCAAAGTCTATGACAATGGGTTCACCAGATTGGATTACCCTGTCTGAGGGGCTGGCATGAGGTAATGCGGAATTGGGCCCAGATGCTACTATGATCGGAAAAGGCAGATGCTCGCAGCCTTTTTCCCGGAGGTAGCGTTCCATTTCCCATGCGACTTGTTTTTCTGTCTGACCTTCATGAATCTCAGATGCGATGTAAGCAAAGGCCTCATCGGATAGCGCTGAGGCCCTCATTAACCGATCGATTTCTTCTGGTTCCTTTTGAGCGCGGAGGTTTTCGATTAGTCCATCGTTATGTTCGAATTGAAATGTTTTATCATGTTTCTTGATTTGTTCTACAAGTTGATTATATATCGTGAATGAGATGTCGGCACCTTCGAAACAAAGCTTCGCTAATCCCAGGTCCGATATCATTGGCGGAAGCCAATCCGTGATGGATCCTTTGGTTTGGATAACCGTAAAGTCAGGAGCTTGAACTCTTGCCTGCTCTGTATAGCGAAAATCGACGGCTAGTATATTGATGGTAGAAGAGATGATAAGATATCCTGCCGAACCAGTAAATCCGCTAATATATCTGCGGTTTTCTGGTTGCGAAATAAGAAGGGCTTCTAATCCTTCTTCAGACAGTGACTGTCGCAACTTTGTGAGTCTAGATATCATCATTTGATGTTCTGTGACACAAATCTCACGATATCTTCGAGTGGAGTTCCTGGCAAGAATACCTCCGCTACTCCAAGGGCTTTCAGTTTTGGAATGTCAGTCTCAGGGATTACTCCTCCTATAACTGTCATTACTCGTTCCAGGTTTTCCTTACGTATTTTTTCCATAAACTGGCGCGTTAGCTCAAGATGCCCTCCGCACAGAAAGCTCAGGCCCACCACATTGGCATCCTCTTGTACAATTGCTCTGGTCACTCCACTAATCCGTTGCCCGGTTCCAAGGTAAACTACTTCCATACCTGCATCACGAAGAGCTTCGGTCACAGTTATGATTCCTCTGTAGTGATCATCCAGTCCAATCTTTGCTGTGATGACTTTGATCTTCTGGTCATTACTCACGTCAAGCCTCCGATGTCATAGCTAAGCCATTTCTTTAAAATGGGCATTCCCTTTCTCCTGCCCAATCGTACTCTAATCCGTCGACTGTCCTTAAAATACCTATTATCTCGGCAAACGTTGCTTGGGATTCTAGTGATTCAAAGACATATGGTACCAAGTTGTCCTGTGTATTCTTTGCCGCACTATATAATTGTTCCATACTTCTCTTGAGTTTGTCTTGATCTCGTTTTTTCCTAAACTCCCTATGTTCGTTTAGGTACTCCTCTACCTCCGGTCTCTCTGGGGCATATATTTGAGGTTGTATATCTTCCTCTGGAGGTATGGCAAACTTGTTAACCCCTACGACGACCTTCTCTCCTGTCTCTACTTTCTTCTGAATATCCAATAAACCACGTCTTAGTTCTGCGTGTATCCACCCGCTTTGTAGTGCTGCCATCCATCCCCCCATATTCTCTATGTTACGAGCCATGGCTTCGATCTCTTCTTCTAGCTTATCGGTCAGCCATTCCACGTAATATGATCCGGCTAAGGGATCTGCAACTCTAGCAACTCCAGATTCATAGCGGATGACTTGTTGTGTGCGCACTGCTACACGGACTGCCTCTTCGGTGGGAGTAGCCCATGCTTCGTCATAGGACGGATTCTGTAGTCCCATACAGCCACCAAGGACTGCTGCCAGGCTTCCCAGTGTCCCCCTCGCTATGTTTACTAGTGGTTGCTGTCGTGTGTAGTTTGAACCCGATACGTCCACGTGAAATCTGAGACACATGGCGGCAGGATCGGTGGCCCCCCACTTTTCCTTCATTGTTCTGGCCCATATTCTCCTGGCTGCACGAAGCTTGGCAATCTCTTCGAAGAAATCCCTGTCGGCACCTAGTACAGGGCTTAACCTTCGTCCAATTGTATTGATGTCCACGCCTCGTTTGAGCATCTCACGGATAAGCTCATCTCGGCATGCTAATGCGAATGCGATTTCGTGTATAGCATTACCTCCTGCCTCGCGGAAGTCATAAGCACTCACATACCAGACGTTCCATTTGGGGAAGTCCCTTAGCACGTATTCACAAAAATCGTTTCCCCATCTGGCAAGGGTTGAGAATCGTTCCTGTACGCACAACAACTCCATATAACTGGGAAATACCGCCGGTGCATAGTAGAAAATGGCACCGCCCACTCCCCTTAGTTTGCTAGTATCATAGCCCCGCCTCTTGGCGGTGAGTATGTAGGCTTGCCATACATCGGGGTAGAGGGCGTCAGATGAGAGGCTAAGTTCATCGAGTGGGAGCCCTTCGCTTAAGGTTTCAATATCTTTGAGTGTGTGGAGGGTAACACCGCAAATACCTAGTTGCCCTTCTGCGTAGGGTTGATCCGGTTCTATGCCGTATAGGGTGGGTCCGTCTAATTCCCAATCCAAGGCACCTTGTCCTTGTTCTAGAAGGAACTTACATCGCTTATTGAACGCAGCCGGGGTGGAAAGCCCTGCAATTTCCCTGATATTCCATAGTTTGCCCCGATACATTAGAGGGTGATGGCCTCTCGTGAACGGATATTTCCCGGGTAGCCCAATGTCTCCTACGGGATCGATATGAGAGATGTCTTCATGAGTATAAGTTTGTTTGACTTCGATGCCTGAAGGAGTGACGAAATCAGTTGTGGCCTCTCGATACATTTGCGCGATTTCATTTGGGCTAACCATTGTTAATTCCTTTCATCTGTCTATAGAGGCTGTTACTAACATGCCTTCAGATAGACAGTATGTGGCGTTATTAAAGAGTGCTTTTTACTATAATCATTAACCTAGATGAATCGAATGGCAAAGGTCACGGAATATCATTTGAAGAGGGAGATTGTTTCCTACTAATATGATAGCTCAGATGTCGGTTGGTTTTGAGCTGGTTTAGATTGTGTGCTATCCTCTTCTTTCTTGTTCTTGCTGGACCAAGTAATTGAGGGCTATGACATAACCCTTCCATCCTAACCCACTCACTTGTCCTGTTGCAACTGGTGCTATGACTGAAGTATGTCTCCATGGTTCTGGACGGGCATAGATATTAGAGAGATGTACTTCGATAATCGGTATTCTGGTATCGGCAAGGGCCTCTCTTAGAGATAGCCCATAGTGTGTCAGGGCTGCTGGGTTGATGATTATACCCCTTGCGTTTGGAGTTTCCTCTTGAATGAAAGAAACTATCTCTCCTTCGTTATTTGATTGGAATACAGCTATATCTATACCCAAAGATTCAGCTTCACTATCCAGCAGTGAATTGATCTCTTCAAGTGTTTTAACCCCGTAGAAATGAGGATCGCGCTTACCTAGTTGATTCAGGTTTGGCCCGTGGATGACTAGTATTTTCATCTACACCCTCGATTTCTTGGTCTTGCTCGCGGACCCCTTTTTTCTATAAGTGGCCTTCTTTTGTCCAGGCAATCGCTTGGTAGTTTTACAGTCAGGGTATCCACTACAGGCCAGGAACTCACCAAAACGCCCCTTTTTTATTGCCATGGATTTACCACACTCGGGACATGTTTCATCGGTGGTTTGACTTGGTGGTGGCGCCGGCTTATCCCCATTTTCATCATCCGCAAGTGCCTTCGTTGTCTTGCATTTAGGGAAACCTGTACAAGCTATGAATTTTCCATAACGTCCTGTTCTTACTACCATGGGCTTGCCACATTTAGGGCATGTCTCATCCGTTGGCTGTGGCGGCTCTTTTAGGCTCACCATATTCTCGCTAGCCTTATGCAGAGTTTCTTCAAAAGGATCGTAGAACGCTCTAAGTACTGCTACCCAGCTTAGCTTGCCCTGGGCTATATTATCAAGCTTTTCCTCCATTTGTGCAGTGAATCCTGTATCCACAATGTCGGAGAAGTGCTCTGTCAGTAGTTGGCTGACAGTGAATCCAAGTTCTAATGGACAGATCTTCCCCCCTTCGCGATGGACATATTCACGTTGATAAAGCGTGGATATAATTGGTGCGTATGTGCTTGGGCGGCCAATTCCTCTCTCTTCCATTGATTTTATAAGACTAGCTTCGTTATAACGGGGTGGAGGTTGGGTGAAATGTTGTGATGGAAAGAGGTCGATTAGGGATAGCTGTTCGCCTTGGATTAGGCGGGGGAGACGAATTTGTTCCTCGTCCCTGGTATCAGATTCATCCTTGGTTTCACTATAGAGCGAGAGAAAACCAGGGAATTCCATAACAGAACCTGTGGCTCTAAGGAGGTATCTTTCCTTTTCCTTGGCTTCGATATCTACTGTTGTTGTCTGGAAAGAAGCTGCTGCCATCTGGCTGGCGACCATTCGTTTCCATATGAGTTCGTAGAGGAGGCCCTGATCGTGCGTTAGGTATTGTTTAATGGAATCTGGTTCTCGAGATGTCCGGGTGGGCCGAATGGCCTCATGAGCTTCTTGGGCTCCCTTTACTTTCTTGGTGAAGCGCCTTACTTGTGATGGTAAGAACTCTGTCCCGAACTTGCTAGTTATAAACTCTCGGGTTTCATGCAATGCTGTCTCTGATACAATGGTTGAGTCGGTGCGCATGTAGGTGATGAGACCCATGGCTCCTTCCTCCGCGATTGGGAGACCTTCATAAAGCTGTTGGGCCAATGCCATAGTCCGTGGTGCAGAGAAGTGCAGCTTACGCCAAGCCTCTTGCTGCAAAGTGCTGGTGATAAATGGTGGTGCTGGCTGACGAGTGACCTTTTTCTTCCGTACATCAGACACGGCGTATATTGCTGCATTTAACTGATTGGTGATGTCTTTTGCTTCTTGTTCAGTATGAATCTCTAGTGGGTGGGAATCTGCGCTTCGCCCGATGAATTTAGCAATGAAGCTGTCGTTACCTTGTTTCTCTTGCTTTGCCAGCTCTGCTTCTACCGTCCAATATTCTTGCGGTACAAATGCCAGTATCTCTTGCTCTCTATCTACGATCAATTTGAGTGCAGCTGATTGAACTCGTCCTGCAGATAGCTTGGACTTGACATTTCTGCATAGAAGAGGGCTGATCTTGTAACCTACCAGACGGTCGAGTATACGTCTGGCTTGTTGTGCATCAACTAGGTTCATATCTAGAGAACGCGGATGTAGAAAGGCTTCTTTAATGGCATCTTCAGTTATCTCATGAAATACCACACGATGGATAGGCACTTTCTTTAATGCAGCGGCTTCAGTGAGGTGCCACGATATTGCCTCTCCCTCACGATCAGGGTCGGTGGCAAGGTATACAGCAGAGGTCTTCTTCAAGGCTTCCTTGAGTTGTTCAACTACCTTGCG
>JAXHVC010000182.1:0-8154 GCA_034189315.1 Chloroflexota bacterium
TTGGTGCAGATCTGGGTATGTTGGTTTGGGGGCATAATCTCTGATGTGCCAATTCCACCCAAATCCTGCCCCACGCTGAAGCATTGTCCATTCCCGCGTAACACCACCACTTTTACTTCTGGATCTGGTTCGGCAGTTGCAAGTGCCATATCCAGCTCTATGAGCATAACATCGTTCATAGCATTGAGTTTGTCGGGGCGATTAAGAGTGATCCAAGCTATATTGTCCTTTTTCTCATAGATGATAGTCTGATATTCCACCCTTTACCTCCTTCTCCCAAACTGAACCGAGAATCATGAGACTTCAACTCGTTATTCGAGACGAGCATTCATGATTGATATGTATTTCAACAGGGGCTAAGCATCGCTTCGGCCATCAGCACCGTGATTTTAAGTCCTTGTTTTTCTGATAGGCCAACTCATCGATTTGCTACAGGGGGAGGGAAATAGTCCTTGAAGGGAGCATCTCTAGCTTCGATCGCTGCCTTCAATCCCTTCTCTTGTGTCGTAAAAATCAAACTCGCCACGGTCTACGATGCTACGGCCTGGGCGTTGGATAGCACTTAGCGTATGTATATTCGCTGCCAACCGCCAACCGGATGAAAGCCCAGTTGCATCTAGTGTGGCTCTATCGAAAGCCCCCCAACCTACTTGCATATCGAATCCACCGATGGTCCCGAATTTGGTTAACGCATCGACATCTGTTTGTACCTCTTCCTCTAGCCTATCGATAGCCACTGATTTCAACACCAGTCCAATATGTGCAGCTTCTCTCCCATCTATAGTATTTCCCCGTGAACAAGAGCTCCTTGGTTTTCTTCAGTCCGATCCTATGTATCCATAGAGGATTGGAGGGGGCAACTCCCATCCTTATCGAGGGATTGCCAAATATGGCATCTTCTGCAGCAATTATGGCTCCGCAAGACATGGCCAAGTCACACGCTGCACCGAGACAGTAACCATGCACCTGTGCCACAGTTCACCTAGGAAAGTCGAATATGGATTGCCATCGCAAGCAATTGCACATCGAGGTTTCGTACATATCGCTGAGAAAGGCTCTGGTTCGTGTTGGGACAGGCATCACCTCGGCTGTGCCTTTGCCACTCAGATCTTGGCCAGCGCTAAAACAATGTCCTGCTCCCTTTATCACCACTACACGTGTCTCGTTATCGTGGTGAATCTCGTTTAATGCTACCTTGAGATTGCTCATCATGGCATCGTTTATGGCATTCATCTTCTCGGGACGGTTGAGAGTGATTTTTGCTACCTGGCCAGCTCTCTCCAGGGTAATAGCTTCATAGCTCATATTTATTGTCACCCTCCTTATTATAGGATTATAGGCATCAACCACTCATTATTGTCAAGCTGTATTGGTTTTCATGCCGTGTGGATTAAATGATTTAGTCATCTATAGTCTAATAAGGTGAATTATGCCGAAATATGGAAAGTTAAGATTGACTCGCAGTAAGCTTGACTGTAAAATCCCGAATAGTCGCTATGGATAAGTATTTGTGTTATCTGCATAATTGAAAGACAGCAGGATTACTAGCATGGGGAAACAACCTTGAAAGGAAGGGAGAGATGGTAGGTATAGTTTCCTATGGGGCGTACGCTCCTTTTTACAGACTTAAACGAGAAGAGATTGCCAAAGCTTGGGGGGGATCATCTATAGGTGGTGAGAAGGCAATTGCGAATTTCGATGAGGACAGTATCACCATGGCAGTTGCAGCCGCTATGGATTGTCTGAAGGGGGCCAAGCGGCATGAGATAGATGGATTGTATTTGGCCACTACTACATCACCATACAGAGAGAAACAAGCTGCGGCTGTAGTGGCAGGGGCCCTTGATCTCCCTCGGGGTGTATTAACTGGGGATTTCACTGGATCTCTCCGGTCTGCCACAATAGCCCTACGAGCCGCTGTCGATGCCGTTAAGGCTGGTTCTGCGAGAAGTATTCTGGTTGTGGCATCGGAGTGTCGTCTTGGAACGCCTGGCTCCGATTTCGAACAACTATTTGGTGATGGTGCTGCTGCCTTTGTTATTGGAGGATCTGGCGTGATCGCCGAAATTGAAGGTGAACACACCCACTTTGACGAGATCATCGATTTGTGGAGAACGGCAGACGATGATTTCGTGAAATCGTGGGAGGACCGTTTTGTGCTAGATGAGGGGTACTCCTTGAATATGCAGGAGGCAGTTTCCTCTATCATGAAAAAACAAAACCTAGGTCCCAGTGATTTAGCCAAAGCTGTTTTTTATACCCCGGACGCCAGACGACATATAGAAATGGCCAAGAAGCTAGGTCTTGATCCTAAGACACAGGTACAGGATCCTATGTTCGCGCAACTGGGTAATACCGGTACCGCGTTTGCTCCTATGATGTTGGCGGCGGCCTTGAGTGAAGCAGAACCTGGGAACAGGATTTTATTGGCTAATTACGGTGATGGATGTGATGCCTATTTACTTCGAATAACCGAGGCAATTAATGGATTCAGTGGACCACGTAGCATCAAGGGGCATCTTGAATCCAAAGGTACGTTACCTAGCTATGGCCAATACGTACGCTATCGTCAACTTATGCCAGTGGAAACAGGACGTCGTCGCCCTGCACCGGTATCTTCAGCAGTTGCACTTTGGAGAGACCGGCAAATGCTCCTGAGTCTTAAGGGAGCAAAGTGCAATAGCTGCGGCAGGCTGTTCTTTCCTCCTCAAAGGGTATGTGTTTACTGTCGGGCAAAGGACAATTATGAAATGGTTGGGCTCTCCGATATGAAGGGAGAGCTATATACGTTTAATAAGGATCAGCTGGCGTTCACACTGGATCCCCCACTTGTGCTGAGTGTTGTCAACCTGGAAGGAGGTTGCAGGTTCTATAGTCAGATGACCGACCGTGATCCCGAAAAGATTCAGATTGGGATGACAGTGGAACCAACATTCAGAAAGATGCACGAAGCCGAAGGCTATCATAATTATTTCTGGAAATGTCGCCCACTAAGATGAGGGGGATCGAAAAATGAAGATCGATGCTATTAGAGACAAAGTAGCTATAATCGGTATGGGTTGTACCAAGTTTGGGGAGCATTGGGATATGAGTGTCGATGACATGGTCATTGAGGCTAGTTATGAGGCAATGCAGGATAGTGGGGTGGAGCTCAAAGATATCGAGGCAGCCTGGGTAGGAACTGCTGTATCTGGTGGATCTGGCATGCTCCTGAGCACCCCTTTGAAGACTCGCAATCTACCCATTACCAGGGTAGAGAATGGCTGTGGCACAGGCATGGAGGCACTGCGAAACGCTGCCTTTGGTGTGGCATGTGGTCTGTATGATCTGGTCTTGGTTGTTGGAGTGGAGAAGCTCAAGGATTCTGGACTCAGCGGGCTACCCGAGTTCATGACAAGCCTGTATGCACAAGGGTATACGGCTCCGGGACGTTGGGCACTTGGTGCCACCAGGTACTTCCAGGCATATGAGGTTCCTCCTGAAGAGGGCAAAAAGCTTCTGGCCAAGATCGCGGTGAAGAACCATCACAATGGTTCACTCTCTCCCAAGGCGCACTTTAGGAAAGAAATAAGCTTGGAGCAAGCCATTAATGCCCCCGTGGTTGCTTGGCCATTGGGCTTATTTGATTGCTGTCCCACCACAGATGGAGCTGCGGCAGCAGTTATTTGCGCCACCGAGATAGCCAAGAGATTCCGAGATGACTATATTCTCATCAAGGGATTTGGTGTTGCTATGAGCGCAGGTTTGGGCAAGGAAGACATCGACTACCACTATAACGAGCTACCCGAGACAGAGGCAGCCGCCAATCAGGCCTATGCGATGGCGGGGATAACCAACCCTCGTCAGGAAATCGACCTAGCAGCTGTGCATGATTGTTTCACCATCGCTGAGCTCATGGAGTACGAAGCTATTGGTTTCTCCCCTAAAGGCAGGGCAAGGGATGATATCGAGGCTGGGACATTTACTCTGGAGGGAGATCTCCCGGTCAATACCGATGGTGGGCTTAAGTCCTTCGGCCATCCCATTGGCGCCACCGGTCTGAGGATGTGCTACGAGGCCTATACCCAGCTCCAGGGCAAGGCGGGACCTCGCCAGGTGAAGGACCCCAAACTGGCCTACTGCATGGCGCAATTCGGCCATCCTGGCTATCTAGGTCCTTTTGCCACCATCCTGGGACGTAGAGATTGATTGGAGAGGATACCTTACGAAGTTAGTACACCTGGAACTGTTTAACCACAGAGAGCACCGAGATCTCATATGGAGCTTGCGAAGTGTGTGGTGGTTGATCGTTTGTTTATGATGTCTTTGTATCTTTCTTAGCTGTGGACTTGTTGTAGGGCGGATTGTTAGAAAAAGGATAATCACAGTTTAGTGACCAATAGAAAAAAAAAGCTACGCCTCTTCCAAGGCCTTGCTCGGAAGAGGCGTAGTTAGTTTATGATGCAACGAATTGTTCTGCACTATCCATAGTCACGATTATGTCTTACAATGCCTCTATTCGCATAAGGAGGGCTTGTAAATGAATGATGTAGGTGGACCATTACAGGGCGTGAAGGTCTTGAGCATGGCTTTGATGTTACCTGGGCCATACTGTTCCATGTTGCTGGCAGACCTGGGTGCAGATGTAATCATCCTAGAGCAACCAGGCGTCGGTGATCGCGCTAGGTTGTTGCCCGATTTTTTCAATGCGGTAAATCGGAACAAGAAGAGTGTAACGGTGAACCTGAGCTCACCACAAGGACAAGAGATTGGTCACAGATTAGCGGCTTGGGCCGATGTGGCTACGGAAGGATTCCGTCCAGGTGTGGCCAAGCAATTACGCATGGACTATGATACCCTAGTAGAGGTCAATCCTCGCCTGATCTATGCATCGATCTCCGGCTATGGACAAGACGGACCATATAGAAATCGGCCTGGCCATGACTTGTCTTATCAAGGAACTGCCGGTGTATTGGGAGCGCAATTGACTCAGGGTACTACCCCCACCGTGCCCCCCCTGCCAGTTGCGGATCTATCTTCTGCCATGTTTGCTACCATAGGGATTACCTCTGCGCTTTGCAACCGTGAGCGCACAGGCAAGGGACAGTATATAGATGTATCGATGACCGATGGTGTTGTATCGTGGATGAGCCTGCTATTAGTTCCAACCCTCCAAAATCCAGCTGGTGCCATGAATCTCGAAGGCTTCGGCGAACCAGGATACGGGGTATTCGAGACGAAAGATGGAAAGTTTATTACTTTGAGCATAGCAACAGAGGATCACTTCTGGCGTAACCTGTGTAATGCCATTGGTAGGGAAGAGCTAGCTACCCTTTCCTTCCTTGAGAGGGCAGGGAGATGTGTTGAGATGGTTAATATCCTCAAGGATACGTTCCTATCAAAGACAAGAGATGAGTGGTATGAAGTACTGGGGAACGCTGATGTTGCTTGGGGGATTGCCTATACTCCAAGCGAGGTTGTTAATGATCCGCAACTCAGGCACCGTGGCATGTTTGCCGAAATAGATGATCCACAGCGGGGTAAATTCATGCAAGTGTCTCACCCTCTCAAGTTCTCTCAGACGCCCGCTACCCTGAGATTCCCTCCACCCGAACTGGGACAGCATACGGAAGAGGTACTCATCAGCCTTGGATATACCAAAGATGAAATCACCCAGATGCGTGGTGGGGGAGTGATATAGGTAGAAGCTGGAAGGAAAGGGATCATGGCTTATTCTGCTAATCGTTGCGTTGATGAGGCATTCCATTTGACAAAAAAGGGGGCGATCTTCGCCCCCTTTTTTATTGGTGGTTTATCCAATGGTTACCCTGCTCAAGAAGGTTCACTCTGCTCGCTAACACTACTCTTTCCAGACAGTTCGGCATACTCTGCGAGTCTGGATAAAGCTCGAGCAGCCCTCTCGGGGCTGGGGAAGATGGCACCTTTTCCCTGGCTTCTTACCTTTAATTCGATATCCACATCGTCGATGTCGAACAACCAACCTTCATAGAGCCAACTCGCCACTGGTTTGTTCTTGGCATCGCCGCTGGCTTCCACGATGATTTCCGAAATGCCTGGTGAGATACGCTCCATCCATGTAGGACCGATTAGGATCAGCCCGTCTATTTTGGGATCGGCCAATAATGCACGTATCGCCATCCTATAGGTATCCACCCAAGGGGCGTCTGCCACCATCATCACCGGCCAAATATCCAATGGGTTTCCAATAACAAACCAAGATGGGGCTATCTCCTCAAGCCTATCCCTAGTCTCGGGAGAGAGCTCTGAGGGTTCCAAACCATACCTATCTAATGCATCAAGTGAAGCGATACCCATACCCCCGCTGGGCGTGATAATCGCTGTTCGTTTTCCTTGCATTAGGGGCAAGAAGGCAAAAGCCTTTGCTACATCCATTAGTTCATCGATATCTTGAACCCGAATAATGCCAGCCTGTTTCAGAGCTGCATCCCAAGTTTCATTCCTGCCAACTAGAGAGCCTGTATGGGACATGGCCGATTGAGCCGCCCGGCCACTCTTCCCGGTCTTGAGTGCGATAATAGGTTTCTTCTTCGAGACCCGTTCGGCAGTTCGTAGGAACCTCTCTCCTTTAGGTATACCCTCGATGTGCAGGGCGATGACTTTCACCTGGGGATCATCCTCGAAATACTCCATGGCGTCGACGAAATCAATATCTGCTGCGTTTCCTAGATCCACACCTTTCCCTATGAGCCCTTGACCGTGAATTCTTCCCAGGAAGATACCTGTTTGACAAGCAAGGCCAATAGGTATCTTTTCCAATTGGTTCTTGGCAAAGGATGTGCTGAAGTTCAGGAAGGCATTGGCGCTTCCTATTGTGTTTGGTCCCAACACCCTCACTCCGGTTTCCTTCACAACCTGCAGGATCTCCTGGTGAAGTTGTTCGCCTTCCTCGTCCTTAGCATCGCGAAAGCCTTGCCCCACTACGATCACGACTCTCACTCCGGCCTCTCCACACTCCCTTATTAGACCTGGGACAATATGTCTTGGTGTGGAAAGTACCGCGAGATCGACTTGCTCAGGTAGGTCCTTTATACTCGGATATACCTTCAATCCCAGCAGCTCTTCAGCCTTGGGATTAACTGGGTAAATCCTACCCCCATAGTCGTAGCCAAGCAGGTTCTCCACGATGTTCAGGGAGGTTTCTCCGGTTTGCCTGCTTGCTCCGATTACCGCTACAGACTCGGGTTCCAAGAGCGCTTTCATTGGATTAGCCCCGTTTCTGTCTAGTGTTTTATTAGGTCGTTTCATATGTATTTCTCCTAAACAAACGCTGCCATTCCCAACACTTCGCGGCCGATAACAAGCTTCTGAACCTCGGTTGTACCATCGGGGATTATCAACGTTCGGGCATCTCTGAAATAACGCTCTATGGCATATTCTTCCGAAATGCCTACTGCTCCATGAACTTCGATTGCTTTTGAGGTTACACGCAAAGCTACCTCTGGGGCAAAGCCCTTAGCCATACAACATGCCTTGACGGGATTTTCTCCTCTCTGTATACAATCACAAGCTTCGAGACTCAATAGCCGAGCAGCTTCGGTCTCCACAGCCATATCGGCAATCATCTCCTGTACCAGCTGAAACTTCCCGATGGGTCTGCCGAACTGTTTCCTATCCTGGGCATAGCTTACAGCGGTTTCGAGGGCGGCCTGGCAAAGTCCCACTGCTAACATGGAAAGTCCCACACGTAGCACTGGGAATATTCGATTCACTGCTCCGGAATAGCCCTGGCCTACTTCGCCGATCAGATTACCTTTCGGAACTCTACAGTCTTCGAAGGATAGTTCAGACGTAGGACATGAGCGAAAACCCAGTTTGTGCAATTCCCTGGCGCCAAACGGAGAATGCTCCCGTTCTACGAAGAATCGACTAACACCCTTATTCCCCTGACCATCGTCAGCTTGGGCGATTAGCATAAGCAGATCGGCATTAGCTCCATTGGTGATCCATACCTTGGTGCCATTGATCACCCATTCGTCTCCCTGAAGCACAGCCATAGTCTTGACGTCTCTTGATGCGGTACCCACGTCTGGCTCGGTTAAGCCAAAGGCGCAGATTTTTTCCCCTGCCATGAATGGCTCAAGGTACTTATCTTTTAACTCATCACTACCCTCTATAGATAGTGCTAAGGCCCCG
>JAXHVC010000183.1:0-2995 GCA_034189315.1 Chloroflexota bacterium
GCAGAATATCGGCGTAGCTTTTACTCGTCACATCTTTGTACTTGTAGCCTAGAAGTGACTCCAGTATGTGGAAAGCACATGTCGAGTATGCACTAGCAGACCAGCTTTCCTTTGAAAAAGCTGGTACTGAAAAATGCATATCCCAAGGTCCGGGAAGCCGAATATCAGAAGACTTTACCCCAATATTGTTATCGGCCATCATGTGTTTTTCGATATATCTGGCCACCTTTCTCGGAGTTGTTTTCTTCCTATTCCATATATCAGGCACTGATCTGTTCATACAAACATCATCGTATTCCTTGTCAGGATCGTCATACTTGTTCAGGATGTGGATGGCTTGGAGAGCTTTCCCGTACGACTGTACAGCGAGAGACGCGATGTATATGTCAACCGACTCGACGTGCCATTCTTCGTGTACCCAAGCTAGGTCTATAGGAATGTCAATATTCATAAAATTGACCTTGCTCTCATATCCGTATCGGTAGGGATTCAGACCATGGGAGTGGGCATTTTGCTCATAGTCAAATCCCACCTCGCTATCCCTGAAAGGAGTTCTACAAAACATAAAGTCATCATCATAACCATTGGTGTCCTTCCAACCCCACATTGGATCATAGATATCACAGGTATACCCATGGTCAGTTTTCGTCTGGCGGCAAGCTGCAGCCTTAGGTTCATCACCTTGACTATGCCAGAATTTCTCGGCCATCTGGATCCCATGTCGGATCGTGTATTTAGAGGACGGAAAGGCTCCCCAGGCGTCTGTATACCGAATCCACTGTGTATTTATGGGAGTATTGTGATTTACCGTAGCAAGCTTCTCGTCCATCCAATACAGATCAACAGAGTGACTCGTACAATCCATCCCTTTGAAGGTCAGCGTTACTTTGGTTTTCTTATCTGCGGTTTGATAGTCACGCCGCACATCGATTGATGGTCCGTTATACGCCCAATCTACAAAGGGAATGATCGTACTTACATCCGCACAACAATCAAAAGTCACATGTGTGGCGTCCCAGTACTCCTCCCCATCAACACGCCCCCCAACATTCGGCGGTGGTGTCCAAGCGAGTCTAGTGTAAACTTGGAATAGTCCTACACCAGGCAACCGATATCTGTATATCCCATTATGCCTAGGCGAATAGTTGTCATTAGCTCGGACAATCGTCAAGGGTATACCACCTTGCTCTGATATATACCCTCTTGGTATGCCCCCACTGCTTTCCCTGTAGTGATTCCTAATCCAGTGTGCGGCATATTCAATCCTCATCCTAAGCTCTCGCTCGGGATCAACTAGGGCCTTTGTAAGCTTACATTTTGCTAGGCTGTCAACCACTGTTCGTTCCCCCTATTACTATCTCGTTGTTGTCTGCAACACACACCTAGTACACACCTAATGGTGATTTGCCAACCGCATTCTGAGTTCATTCAACTCGAGGGTATCTCCGGAATCGTCACCTGCATTGCTGCTCCTGAATTTCACACAGATCAGATCATCCTTCTGTACTCGAAGGGGCTGAGGAAAGGCTACATAGTTGCCGTCATTCACAGTCTCCTCCAGCTTGGCAGGATAAATGACGGTCTCTTCAGCATATACATCCACATCATCCATCTCCATGTTGGGCACGCCGTCCACGAAGGCTTGCCTAAACCATATGCGGGCTGACTTGGCGTCGAACTCAACAACCTTCTCATCCTCCTCCAACGTCCAGTCAGAATGATTGATGGCAAGGTTATGGTACTGTTCACCTTTGAAGCTCGTTCCTTCCTCGTCATCGTAGTAGATAAAGTGAAACTTCAGGCCATCGTTCGTGGTAGTGCCCTTAAACCAGCCTTTGAACTTGATGTGCATTCCTCCAGGAATAGCGAACAAGCGCGTTCGCCATCCGTCACTTTGACCTGAAGCTGCAAGATGAAGCTTCACCGACTTGCCACCATCTCTGCCGGTGTACTCCCATGTAGCTTCATCTCCACCGGCCTTCACCCAGTTCTCGGGGAAGTTGTTAACACCCCAGTCCCCATATTCGACGGAGCCATTCATGAGGAGGTTCTCAGTCCGCTTGCCAAGCAGTACGATCCTGAAGATTGCCTCACCTACCCAAGTGCCAGCCTTTGTCAGCTTTATGCCGTCAAGGAACAGGTCTTGCGGAGCCGTGTATCGCTTCAGTTCAACCCAGTTCTGACCATTGCAACCAGTGGGATCCTCGTAGACATATCTAGATTCGTTGGGGTCCTTGAGTTCTGCTTTGAAGACCTCAGCATAAACACCATGTTCAAGCTCCACATATCTGCGCTTGAGTCCCTCTGCATTTGCCAGTGTTACGTTTCTATTAGGCATAATCTTTCATCACACAATCAGTATCACCATCTCGGCGAAGCTGCCATCACCAAGGTCCATGAACTTGCGTTTCAGGCCTTGCGCCTCCGCAGCGGTCAGTTCTCTGTCAGCCATCGCGCCCTCCGGTTATGTATTCTCCACCCACTCGACATCGCAACTGGCCTTGGCTGTTGCGCCAGCAGGATTCTCAAGCTTCACCTTTATCGACGAGCCAAACCGCATTGGCCCTTTGAACTCCAAAATGTATTTGTCATTCACTGTGTCGTACATAGCCAAGTCCCAAAAACCATGTTTCCCACAGTAGCCGTACCCGTTCATGAACCCATTCGGACTTTCACGATAGTTCCGGGCAATTCCGGCCCCTTCCAGTTCTATAATAAGAATTAGCTCTTTTCTGTTTGTCAGCACTCTGGCAGCCAGAAGTTCTCCGGCTTTGCTCCGCAGGGGAACAACATCCACAATTGTAGTTTCAGGGATATCAGCACCAGAGGCTCCCCACTCACCTGAATACCCTCGATTGAGACTCTGTGACTTCGCTCTCACATCTGTTGGATAACCCATTGTTTCACCTCCTTCGGTTTCTCCTTGTCCTATCCATCTTTCGATTGTCTATCTCCACGCTTCGGAAGCAGCAGGTCTTCATAAAGAGAGGGCCTT
>JAXHVC010000184.1:0-8735 GCA_034189315.1 Chloroflexota bacterium
GGATTTTTTAATAACTCCAGTGGTGTCCCCCCCCCCCCCCAAGGCTAACCGGATTTCCCCCTGGCAATACAATCGAGAAATGTACAAGAAGCGAAACGAGGTAGAACGGCTTTTTAGGAGGCTGAAAGGTTATCGTAGAATCTTCTCTCGATTCGATAAGCTTGAAGTATTATTCATGTTTTTTGTCTATTTCGCTCTGATTACCGATACATTACTTAGTGTAAACACGCCCTAGTTACCTTCTTAGCGTCGAAGATGTCTTCGTGATCAGTGAGGAGGAATTGGCGTAAGTATCGAGGGAACAGAGCCTAATATCATCACTTCCTATCACTAAAAACAGACATTTGTGATCTACACACAGTCACTAATGGATGTTGACTAAATGCTAAACATAGTATACATTAAAAGCATCTGTTAAGAAGATGATAGAAGATAGGGGTGAGTAGAAGCGTTAATGACTATGACCAAGTTTAGATAGCTAGAATACTGTCCTCAAAGATGAGGGAAGCTAGGGGGCAAATTAGTGAAAGAACAGGTGAGCGCCAAACCCAAACAAAGGAGCAATGGTAGACGAAGACCCCTCGATTCAACTGATTTTCTTGCTGTCTTGGCCCATGAGCTTAAAACCCCTCTAGTTTCTATCATGATCTCAGCTCATTTACTTGCAGAAGAGACCAGCTGTAATGGTGTAAATGATACCAATGCGAGATTAGCAGACAATATCCTCAAGAGTGCCCAGAGTATGAATGAGCGTCTTTCGGAGTTGATGGATTTCGGTAGATTGAGGGCGGGGGAATTTCAGTTAGAGGTTGAGCCTATCGATCTTAGGGGGGTGCTTGAAGCTACAGTCAATCAGTTTGTTCCTTTAATCCAATCCAAAGAGCAGTCGCTCAATCTTGATTTGCCAGATACATTTCCTCCTGTGATGGCCGATCCTAGACGAGTGGGTCAGATTATTTCAAATCTGTTACAGAATGCCGTGAAATTCACTCCTGAACGAGGAAGAATTGCCCTAAGGATGAAGCAGGAACCCAATGATATTGTTGTAGAGGTAGAAGACAGTGGCCCCGGCGTTCCTAAGAAAGAACAATCCTTGCTGTTTCAACCTTACTACCGATCGAAATTAAACAAAAAATCTTCCGGTAGTGGTCTTGGATTGGCGATATCCAAGCACCTGGTCGAAGCACATGGCGGTAAGATCTGTGTGAATAGTGAAGTAGGGAAGGGTAGTACGTTTGGTTTTACCCTTCCGCTTGCGGACGAGAAAAGTCAATCTGATCTCATGAGTGGTGAAGAGTACTAGGGAGTTGGCTCTTTGAAGTATATATGAAACCACTCTGTGCTGTGGGTTTTCTTGGTTATGCGCGAGATATCTAGTGGGTTGTGTAACAAGGTTCAGGATGGTCGTCAAAATGGTCGGTAGTCCTTGTGTTCTAGCCGTGTAACGGATGAGTTCTATTGGTGGCAGTGTCTAAAGCGGGGTAATCTTTAGTACTAACACTGAGAAGGAGTAACCGAAATTAAGGTACTAATAGTTGAAGACAATAAAGAGATCATAGAAGCTGTTTCACTTTGCTTTGAGCTGAGGTGGCCGGGTGCCATTATCTCTTCCGCCAGTGAGGGGGAGAGAGGATTAGAGGTATTGGAGGCCGAGTCACCTGATATCGTCATCCTCGACCTTGGATTACCTGATCTGGATGGCTTTGATGTGCTGCGCCAAGTTCGAGCCTTTTCTGATGTCCCAATCATAATTCTCACGGTCAGGGGGGAGGAGATAAATAAGGTCAAGGGGCTCGAACTAGGAGCGGATGACTATATAGTGAAGCCTTTTGCACCGGCAGAGCTATTAGCCAGAGTAAAGGCAGTATTGCGTCGCAGCCAAATGCCTGAGCTCAGAGGTGATGAGAAACCGATTGTAACTCCTAAGCTTTCCATCAATCTTGCTACACGTGAGATAATTCGTGAAGGTAGAATAGTAAAACTTAGTCCCACCGAATTCAACCTCCTTTACCAATTGGTAAGGAATCAAGGTAAAGTGCTTAGTCATCAAATGCTTTTAGAGAAGGTGTGGGGGTCAGACTACGTGGGAGCTACAGAATACCTCAAAGTGTATATTCAGCGTCTTAGGGAGAAGCTTGAGGAGGAGCCCAGTAGCCCAAGAATGTTTATCTCGGAGCGTGGTCTGGGCTATAAGTTCATAACTCCAAGCTAGTGTTATCCTGTAGCCTTTGTTTAAGCACTCTAACTTGTTAGAGTGCTTTTTTTCTTTTTAAAGGACCTATTTTTGAACTACTGTTTTTATGACATTGACGTCCTCTGCTTGATGTTTTTGGGATAAACCTTTTTCATTTCTCTTCACCATTCATTCTTCAACCTATTACCACAAGTTCACTGTTTTACCCTAACTTCACATCGTTTTTACCCTTCTATTCACTACATTAACTGTGATATTGACTTCAGGGGCATAGACTGTGGATGAAAAATGAAAAAGCAAAGAAATAGTGTGATTGACGAAGATGGGTTTATTGACATGGGTTATTTAGTTGATAGTAGAGGTGTCTTGGTGCAAATTCAGACGAGCTGTGTTTTCGACTGGCAAGACTTACTAATTTTGCCGTATCAAGTGAAACATGAAGATATTGATCACTATCCTCACAACGGCCATACTTGCGGTAGCAGTGGCGGTTCTCGCCTGTCATTGCTTCTTGGGTTGGAGTTTCAATGCCGGGGTGAGTGGAAGTATGACTCCATCCATGGAGTCAGGGGATTTGATAATAGCCCGGTCTATAGATCCTGTAGATATTAAGATACAAGATGTAGTTATCTATCGCTCTCCGGTTGACGGGAGGCTTGTATGTCATAGAGTAGTCGGTATTTCACTGGACAAGGGACAATATTTCGAAGTTAAGGGAGATGCCAATTCTAAGCCCGATCCATATAGGGTATCTTCCGAGAACATCGTAGGTAAGGTTGTCACCTGTGTTCCATTCTTGGGGAATGTGGTCCTCTATGGGGACACTCCTCAAGTTTATGCTCTAGTGGCCGCAATGTCTGGACTTCTGCTCTTCCCAAGAGGACCAGCAGTACTTCGAGACACTCTGTGGTTAGGGTATAAGGGCGTGGCGAGGAAGGAGGAGTATGAACGTACTAGTCGTTGAAGACAGTAGGGAGGTCGTTGATGCCGTCTCTCTGTGCTTCGAGCTAAGGTGGCCAGGAGCTAACGTAGTCTCAACTTCCGAAGGGGAACAGGTTTTGGAGCTCATACAGAAAGAGCCCCCTGATGTTATTATTTTAGACCTTGTTCTGCCTGGTATTGATGGTTTTGAGGTACTGCGCCAAATTCGCAGGCAGTCTAACGTACCAGTTGTAATCCTCAGTGTGAAGGGCGATGAGATGGACAAGGTACGAGGATTAGAATTAGGTGCTGATGACTATATAGTAAAGCCTTTCGCTCCAGCCGAGCTATTGGCCAGGGTTAAAGCAGTACTACGTCGTACTCATATGTTTGAGCTCAATTCACAAGAAAAGCCTTTTGTTAGCAATAATCTCAAGATCAACTTCAATACGCGAGAAGTACTCAGAGGTGAGACTTTGATTAAGCTTACTCCTACTGAATATAGCTTATTGTGCCAATTGGTGAAAAATGAGGGGCGAGTGTTAACCCATCAAGTACTATTGGAAAAGGTATGGGGTTCGGACTGCACAGACGCGGTTGAGTACTTGAGGAAATATATCCAACGACTACGTGAGAAACTAGAGGACAATCCGGAGAATCCCAGAATGTTTCTATCTGAACGGGGGTTGGGGTACAAATTCGTCAGTGCAAGCTAGTCTTTACACGGTCACTTGATTACCCAAATGGGGTACAATCCCAGGATTGTACCCCATTTCTTTACTGGATGAATTCCCAGCGTATATCGCACATATGTTATGTCATAGGTGTACAAGCAATGTAGTACATACATGATTAATCGAAATGTCGGGTACGCATTGAAACAGATGTTGCCAACGTGTAGAATCTCCCAAGCGTTATCGTATTCCCTGTTTCTGGTGCTTGATGAAACAGGGTCGCGACTAGATATATTGTGGAGTATTGTTACTTAGATATTCAAACGGAGGTTTGCACATGGAGTACTTATGGGCACCCTGGAGGACGGAGTTCATCACGAGACCCAAGCAAGAGGGGTGTGTACTCTGTGATAAACCAAAATCAGATAGGGATCGAGATAACTTCGTACTTTATCGGGGTGAGCATAATTACGTTATGCTTAATAGGTGGCCATATAATCCCGGACATATGATGGTAATTCCCTATAATCATGTTGGTGGACTGGAGGATCTTACCAAGAAAGCAATGATAGAACATTCGGAGATTATCCGTCGTTGTGTTAAGGCCGTAAAAAAAATACTCAATGCGGAAGGATGTAATCTGGGAATGAACTTAGGGAAATCCGCAGGAGCTGGCATAGATGCACACATACATACTCATGTAGTACCTCGGTGGATAGGAGATATGAATTTCATGCCAGTTATAGGGGATTGTAAAGTGGTCCCAGAGGCGCTAGATGCTACCTATCTTAAACTGAAGGGGCACATATAGCTGTTGAGAGGTCTTATCAATCTAATGTCGAAGTACGTGAAGTGTTTCTGGTCCATCTTATACTTCAAATACGGCTTCTTCGCCCTTGCTTTTGAACAAGACGCGGATAGCTGTACCTTCGAAGCCGAAATTTCGACGTATTTGGTTCTCTAGATACCTCTTATAAGAGAAATGGACGAGCTTAGCATCGTTGACTATGATGGTGAATGTGGGAGGATTGATTCCAGTTTGCATGGCTTTCTTGATTCCCAGACGTTTTCCCCCTTTGGCATGTGGATGTGCAATTGCTGCTTCCTTGATTAGACTGTTCAATCTCGTTCCACATACCTGCTTGATTCGCTCTGCATAGATTACTCTCGCTGTGGGTAGGATATCAGCTACACCGTATCCTGTGATGGCAGAAATGAATATGGTAGGAACATGGGGCATGAACTTAGTCCTTTCCCTTATTTCATGTATCCATTCCTGCTGATTTTCATCATTTACCAGGTCCCATTTATTAACTGCAATCAATCCGCCCTTGTAGGCTTCCTTTATACTCCCTAGGATGTGTGCGTCTTGGGCAGCAATACCCTCTGTGGCATCGATCACTAGCACTGCCACATCTGCCCTCTCGATTGCCTGCATGCTGCGTATAAGACTGTGCCGTTCCACCCCTTGCTGGATCTTTCCCCTTCGTCTTATTCCTGCGGTATCGATAAAGACTATTGTTTCTCCATCACAGTGAAGTATTGTATCTAAGGCATCTCTAGTGGTTCCTGGTACTTCATCAACCACGGCCCTATCTTCCCCAAGAATGCAGTTGAGTAACATAGACTTGCCAGCATTTGGCCGCCCTACAATAGCGATTTTCATAGACGCGCTGTCTACTACATAGTCTGGGGTGTCGGGTAGCAGTCTGGTAGCTTCATCAAGTAGTTCATCGATACCCTTACCATGATAGGCGCTAATAGGTATGGGGTCACCCATACCTAGCTCATAGAACTGGAAGATGTTGCTATGGTGTTGCCCTCTATCAACCTTGTTGGCCACAAGAAGGACTTTCTTTGATGTGCGGCGAAGGACATCTGCTACTTCCCAATCATCGGCAAGGAGTCTATCTTGCGCATCTACGATAAACAGGATGACGTCTGCTTCGTCTATAGCCGCTTCTATCTGCTGGCGGACTTTTCTTCTAATTCCTGTTGAAGCTTGACCTTCTAATCCACCCATATCAACAATAGTGATATCATGTCCTGCCCATTGTGTGTCTGCATACAGACGATCGCGTGTAGTACCAGGCATGTCTTCTATGATGGCTCTACGTTGCCCGACAATGCGATTGAATAGGGTGGATTTGCCTACATTGGGCCTACCTACGAGGCCAATAACCGATTTACCCATGGCTTAATAGCTTTACCAAGATTGCCTTCTGGATGTGCAGGCGGTTCTCGGCTTGGTCAAAAACCACAGAGTGTGGATTGTCAAGGAGTCCCGAGGATATCTCTTCGCCATGATGTGCAGGTAAAGGATGCATGAATAATACATCGTCTCTTGCCATAGATAGCAACTTGGTATTGACTTGATACTTGGCAAAGGCCGACCGCCGAATATCCGATTCAGATTCCTGCCCCATACTAGTCCATACGTCTGTATAGATTACGTCTGCTTCTTGAACCACTACATTTGGATCGGGATCATACATAATCGCTGCGCCGCTCAGGGCGGCGAGATGCCGTCCTTGCTGAAGGAGATCATCATCCGGCTCGTATCCCCTAGGACACGCGATGCGGAAGTTCATACCCACCATAGATGTTGCCATTAGTAAGCTGCGGGCTACATTATTTGTATCCCCAATGTACGCGAGATTAAGTCCTTTGAACCTTCCTCTCTTTTCGTGGATTGTGAGTAAATCTCCTAGTGCTTGGCAGGGGTGTTCCCAATCGGATAGGGCATTGATTACCGGTATAGTGCCACAATCGGCAAGTTGTTGAACGATTTCATGGGAAAACGTCCTAGCCACTATTGCATGGACATAGCGACTAAGTACCTTAGCTACATCCGAGGGTGGTTCTCTCTTCCCCAATCCAACTTCATCTGGAGAAAGATAGATGGCAGAACCACCGATCTCTCTTATAGCAACCTCAAAGCTAACACGAGTACGAAGTGATGGCTTTTGAAACAGAAGGGCGATAATGGGCTCCGAGAGGTTGGGCGTGGTTTTGCGAGATTTCAGTGAAACTGCACTTTCAATCAGTTGCTGAACTTCGTGTCGCGTTAGATCACCAATCGTACGTAGATGTCGGATGGAGTTGAAGTGTTCTCTATCATTTCCACTCATTGGCCATACGTCAACTGCCAGAATTTACCCTCGGTCCCGATGGATGGAGCAACCACCATACCCACTTGGTGCATTTCCTGTATGTTCGAAGCAGCGCATACCCCCATTGCTGTACGCAATGCTCCGGCGAGGTTCTGTGTACCATCGGTCACAGAGGTAGGCCCCAGCAGGATTTGCTCTAATGTGGCTCGAGTTCCAACTTGAATTCTGGTACCTCTAGGTAGAGTGGGATGAGGATTTGCCATTCCCCAATGATAACCTTGTCCTGGAGCCTCGCTTGCTTGTGCCAGAATTGCACCCAACATCGCTGCGTCTGCGCCAGCAGCAAAAGCTTTGCATAGGTCTGATCCTCTCCGAATACCACCATCAGTAATAACTGCCACATATCGCCCGGTTTCGCGCTGGTAATCATCGCGAGCTGCTGCACAATCCATTGTGGCAGTCACTTGAGGCACTCCAACCCCCAGTACTTCTCTAGTGGTGCATGCCGCTCCGGGGCCAACACCAATCAAGAGTCCTGCTATACCCGTATTCATTAGTTCCATAGCCGCAGTATAGCTGGCGCAATTCCCTACCAAAATAGGTACATCCACTATCTTAACCAGCTCTCCGAAGTGAAGCCCCCGTGGACTTTTCGATAGGTGACGAGCAGTGGTAACAGTAGACTGTACTACCAAAATATCCATGCCTGCTTCTGCCGCAATAGGAGCCAACCACTTTGTATTGGCAGGAGTGACAGAAACGGCGCAAATTGCACCTTCCTTCTTTATCGCCTGAATACAATCACCAATCAGATTTTCTTTGATGGGTTGCGAATAGATTTCCTGCAGCAGATAAGTGGTTTCTTTCTGATTGGAATTGACAATTGTTTTCAGCTTCTTGCTGGCATCCGCATATCGGGAATGAATTCCCTCTAAGTTCAACACTGCCAGACCACCAAGTTTGTTAAAGGCGATGGCAAAATCGGGATCAACAACAGCATCCATAGCTGCCGCAATGATTGGCAGAGGGAATGTGTGATTTCCTATAGTAAAAGAAATATCCACTTGATCAGGATTGATAGTAGTATCACCTGGTATTAAGGCTACTTCGTCAAAACTATAAGAAGGATGCAGATCTTTGTAGCTGAGTGGAGACATCTTGTCCTCTCAAAATGGGGCTCTACGTTGCAAACAGACTATAGCAGAGGGGGGTATTCATGTCAAGAAGAGTAACTTTACATAGTGTTGTTTAAACAAATTAGTCATGGATCTGGGCAATAATAACCTACAAATAGAATGGTGATCATAGTTGCAAATACTCTATCTAAGCTATGTTGATAGAGTATGGTTTTCATAGAAAACACTCTGGTGAAAAAGCCATGGCTGTTTATCAAAGGTGGGATTAAATTACTACATGGTTGTTAATGTTTCCCAAGAACCTCTCTTTGATTCGCGAGGTCTCGCTGCACACATTGTTCCCATCCGAAGCTAGTCCATTGCTGGAGTTTATTTAATTGTTCTTCGGTGGCATTGGCAAATCTTCCCTGTGCATCTATACATTCAGATATGGGTTTGAGTTTAGTACCATCATGAGCCATCTTTGCACTCTTGCCTGTTAGACGAAAATTCCTGTCTTCATTTTCATAGAGTGCAAACATGCCACTTTCGATGCATAACCTACCTATTTTGACAGTGTCCTTGGTAGAGAATCCCCACCCTGGGGGACAGGGTGCAAGGATGTGGATGGTTGCCAGAGAAGATACGGAAGAGACATTGGAGAAGTTAATAATTGCGGGTTTTAATGGCGTTCTTGAGGTAGGTGAACCAAATTCAG
>JAXHVC010000185.1:0-17966 GCA_034189315.1 Chloroflexota bacterium
GGCAATCAATAACTTCGTATATATATAGCAAGAACAACAGAAAGATCAATATCTTCGATCAGACGCTCTACACTCACCCTGCGATCTTTATGGTGGAGTGTGTGCTGGCTCAGATCCTGTTGAACCAAGGAATCAAGCCCGATTATGTCTTGGGAACCAGCATTGGTGAGTTCGCCTCAGCTGCTATAGCTAATGTAATGTCCCCTGAAGAAGCTCTCCTGGCACTGCTACGCCAGGCCGAAGCCCTGGAATCCTCCTGCGAAAGAGGTGGGATGCTGACAATTCTCTCCGAGCCCAATCTGTATCAGGGAATAGCCCTTCTTCACGAAAATTCCGAATTGGTCTCAATTAACTACTCTTCGCACTTTGTCCTATCCGGCCTGCGCACTTCGATTAAAAGGATCGAGGAGTTCTTGAAGAAAAGGCAGATCAATTATCAGTCGCTACCTGTTACGAAGGCCTTCCATTCCTCCAATATTGATCCCGCTGCAGAAACCTATCTTGATTTTCTGAATCAGAAGTACTATAAGCCTCCTCAAATCCCCTTCATATCCTGTGTCCAAGCCGTCGTTTTAAATACCCTAGGTAAAAGATACTTCTGGGAGGTTGTTAGAAGACCAATCCGCTTTCGAGAGGCCTTTGAGGAATTGGACAAGAAACCAGGATTGCCTCTATCTCGATTTAGGCCCCTCTGGTACGCTAGCTAATTTTGTAAAGTACAACCTGACGCAGGATTCCCAATCAAAGAGCCTGGCGGTAATGACTCCCTTCGGCTACGAACTAAGGAATCTAGAGAGGATCGGGAGCCTTATTCAATAAACAGAGAGGGGCTCTCTAAAAGTAAGTCATATGAGAATCTTTGCCCTTTCGGATATACACGTTGACTATGACGAGAACTGGACCTGGCTCCAAGAGCTGTCTGAACACGATTATACAGAGGATATTCTCCTTCTAGCGGGTGATGTGGCCCATTCCATCACCTTGCTTCAACGCGCCCTCAAAACTCTCAAGAAATGCTTCGCCGAGGTACTCTTCGTTCCTGGAAATCATGACCTATGGGTGGATAGGCGGAGCCAAAGCAAGACCTCGCTAGATAAGTTCCAGACGGTGAAGGAGATAGCGCTGGATGCAGGACTCAGGCTCGATCCGGCGCAGTTTGGATCAGTGACGGTGGTCCCTTTGCTTGGGTGGTACGATTACTCCTTTGGCCAACCGGGGGATGAACTGCAAGGGGCATGGATGGACTACAAAGCTTGTCGATGGCCCGATGACTGGGAGGAGAGAGAGATAACCCAGCATTTCATGGCTATGAACGATCATTCCCCGAGCATCAGTGAGGGGAAGGTGGTGACCTTCTCACACTTCCTGCCCCGAGTGGACATTATGCCTGCCGCAATGCCCGCTATCCATAAAAGGCTGTTTCCCGTACTAGGCACTTCACTGCTTGAGAAACAGGTCCGTACATTGAGATCGCATATTCATGTTTATGGACATCATCATCTCAATAGGCGTATAGAGAGAGATGATGTAGTTTACATCAACAATGCGCTAGGATATCCTCATGAGACTAGGATCGCGTCGAGAAGGCTACAGTGCATTCTTGAACTATGAAAAAGATCGTTCCTCTTTTCCCGTATGTTGTCCCTATGATTGGCAGCAATACGTCTTCCAGCCATCAAGTATCTCATTGATAAAACCAGTGTCAAATTGCCCAGAATGAAAGAGTTCGGTGTCCATAATGTATCTCTTGAACGGTATTGTAGTTTTGTCAAACACAATATGATATTCACACAGTGCTCGCTTCATTCTACTAATGACTTCAGCACGAGTATTGCCCCAGGCTACAACTTTAGCAAGCAATCCATCGTACTCCATGGGCACAATGCTCCCAGTCATTACACCACTATCGATTCGAACACCAGGACCAGCGGGCTCTCTTACAGAATGAATTGTGCCTGGTGATGGCATGAAGTTGTGGGCTGGATTCTCGGCATAGATACGGCATTGAAGAGCATACCCTCTACATACAATATCATCCTAATGGAAACGCAAAGGTTCTCCTGCTGCAATGAGTATTTGCTCCTTAACAATATCGATGCCTGTAACTAACTCCGTCACAGTATGCTCTACCTGGAGCCGAGGATTCACTTCCATGGAGTAGAAGTTATTCCCATCCACAAGGAACTCCACTGTTCCCGCGTTGCAATATCCAACAACCCGTGCGACCTTTATCACTGCTCTGGTCAAACGATCCCTTAGCGCATCATCTACTGCAGGCGATGGCGATTCTTCGATTATCTTTTGGAACCGCCGTTGGATGCTGTAATCGCGTTCCCCCAAGTGCATAATGTTTCCGAATCCATCGGCAAGTAATTGGACTTCTATACGACGTGCTGGATGCACTAGCTTCTCAATGTAGATACTTGAGTCACCAAAGGCACGCCCTGCTTCCGCACGAGCTACACCTATAGCCACCTTGAGCTCTTCCTCACTATAGCCGATCAGCATTCCCTTGCCTCCACCACCAGAAGCAGCTTTGAGTAAGACAGGATAACCTAGAGATTCGGCAATGGCTGCGGCCTCAGCATGTCCATCCGAGCTCACCATCAAACCTGGCACGAGGGGCACGCCAATTCACTGTACATTATGTCGTGCTGATGTCTTGTTGCCTATGGCACGAAGCACTTTGGGCATTGGTCCGATGAGGGACACCATTATGTCTATTGACTTCACCAATGACAATCCATAGAAGCTACGCTTTACCCAAAAGTACAGCAATAACCTTATGTCCAGCTAGAAATAGTATAGCCAATCCACACAGCCAAGACCCCAACAACAACTTGAATAACTACATTAGTAATAGCCATCAATAGTTGACCATCCCTAAGTAATGTTAATGTATCATACCCGAATGTAGAGAATGTTGTGAATCCCCCCAAGACACCAATTAAGAGGAATAGACGAGACTCGCCAGCAAACAATCCCCGATTAACAGCCAATCCACCTAGGAAGCCGATCAGAAGACATCCGATCAGGTTAACTGTAATGGTCCCATAAGGAAATCCCGCTTGACCAGACAGCCTCTGAACCCAACCAGATAATAGATAGCGAAGGCTAGCTCCAAGAAATCCACCCATACCTACTATCAGAACATTCTGCATAAGTAATTCCGCAACATACCGTTATACGTGATCACTATCCCTGGCAGGTGTTTTGACCTCCTTAGATTTAACTCTAAGGAGTAACAGACCAATGCGCATTCACTTTACATGTCGTTAATATATCATGCTCGATCGAATACACGTATATTGTTACTATATCTCGAGTTACCTCAAACGCATTCCCCCGTCAACCGTCAAGGTCTCACCAGTGGTTATTTCTGCTCCACAAACGAGATATACTACTGCCTCAGCAACATTCTCGGGTGTGGCAGTCACTCTTAATAGCGACGACTGTTCCATGTGAGCTTTGGCAGCATCATACAAAGGCTCTCCCAAACCTTGCTTAAGCCATCTTCCCTGTATAAAACCTGGACATACCGCATTCACGCGAATCTCCGGGCACAAAGCATGCGCCAGCGACAGTGTCATAGTAACCAAAGCCCCCTTAGATGCAGCATATGCTATTGAACTACCTCTACCATCCATTGCAGCCAGAGAAGCAACGTTGACTATAGCACCTTGGCCGACCTTCTTCATATGTGGAGCTACGGCCCGTGCCATCTGGAATGGCCCTACGACATTCACACTATATATGCGCAGGAAATCCTCCTTATCCAACCCATTTAGGTCTACAATGGCACAGAACTTGGTAGTTCCCGCATTGTTCACCAAAGCGTCAATTCGACCCCACTTCGTAACTGCCGCATCAACCATACGACAACAATCCGCATCATTAGATACATCGGCCTGGCATAATATGGTCTCCACACCGCAAGCTTCACAAGCGGCAATATTGTCTCGAGCCTCCTCCTCACTCTTAGTATAATTCACCACAACATTGCACCCTCTACCTGCTAACATCCGTGCAGTGGCAGATCCAACTCCAGTAGCCGATCCCGTCACAATAGCAACTTTGCCTTCCATGTCACGCATAAAGTAATACCCCCACGATGATCCGAATTATCTATACATGGCAAACCGACTCAGCCATATACCTATCCTACTCCAGCGGCAGAGTCATACGTATACTAGATATTCTAGACTTACAAATTGCCACGCAGTTCGATCCACTACGGTTGCGTTACGTAGTAATCCAGCATTGTATGCCTTACTATCTAGTGGTGCAATCAGGACATGAATTCACACTCGATAGATAATTAGGAGGTATTTACGGAGGATAAAACCACATAAGATATATTAGGGGAAGTATACAAACATCATGATCGTCTACACAATGGAAACAGCTATTGATGCAAAACTGTATCAGCCAATAAACCCGCCATAAAAACGATGAAGGAGGATTGATTGCCCGGTGATCATGTTCTGCCCCCACCCACGTCACCGGGCAACATCCTAGTAACTGATGATAATCATCGGATATGGTTCCCAGCTCTCAGCAGTAACATCACTACGGAAAGAAAGTATGGTATAAACCAAATTCCAAGAATCATTGGCAGTGCCTAGTTTCATCGTAGCGGAAGTATCACCAGGATTTATCTGATCAGAGACATTGAATGTATCTATATCCACCCCATCTATAAATCCTCCACCTAAACCACTTGATTGACCATTCCAGACGTTAGTTCTAGGATTAGTAGCGTCTTCCAGTTTAACACCATTCAATTCAATGTAATCATTCGTCCAACGTTCATCGCCTTCTCCCACAAAACAAGTCAAACGTCCCGTACTCTCCTCACCATCGGGAGCTTGGAAACCCTCTATACTGAGCATATGCTCCTGATACTCCCCGGAATACAGGAAATCATCATACAGATAGAGCTGATGTGCTTTCTCTGAGGGGCTGGAGTAGATGATTATGAGTGACCATCCTGCATACGACCAGCTATCGTTAGTTAGGCCGTCCACCCCACCTAGTGTTATTGTATATATATCACCATCTCCGCCATCACCAATATCACTGACCAATTCAGTCACATCTGCGAAACAGGAGTATGAATAACTACCGGGATTTTCTACGTTATCGGCAACGATATATCTCGATGCAGTCACATTGGTAATCTCAGGGGTACCATCATCAAATGTAAATGTGACATCTGTATCTGCCGCATCATTCCTCCACCATGCCGACCAATAAAGATAGGCCATCTCCACCTCGGCATCTTCAGGAAGGGTTAAATCTGTATAATCAGCGCGCTTCTCAATAGTAGCACTACTCTCTGCAAGGAGTGTATCACGTATCCCTGAACTACTAGACGGAGGTGTATCTATCATCAAGCTATTACCCAAAGCCCTATAGTCTCCCTGCACTTGGGTAACATTGTGCCCATATGGCCTCCCCCTAGCCACATATGCCTCGTTTGTAGATTCAGCTTGTCCACCATTGATAATGTCGGTCGCTGTAACACCGATTTTGTAGATAGTGTATTCCGAATCCCAAGAAAGCAGTAAACTAGGTTCATCCGTCCTTATCCAGGGAAGTGCACCCCTAGGATTCTCTGCCGGACTAATCTCAAAGGTCAACACCCTCTTGATTGGAAATTCAGTGCCAGGTTGAAAACCACCACCTGCGGCAAGGATAGGCAAGTCTTCGAAGTTCACTGAGGGATCGAACTCCCAGACAAGTGTAGTCCCTCCACGGAAAGCATTCTCAACGGGATCTTGATCGGTAATGCCATTAGGTGATCCCATATACTCAAAGCCAGAAGGTAGCCAGACTGCTACTTTATTAATGGGCAAATCACCTACGGACTGGTCATAGTAGAACTCAACAACATACATGGCACTACCCGTACCAACCTGAGCATAACCAACAACCGTCAGTCCTGATGGTATCTCAAATCCATACCCTGGAGCTTCCTCCAAACCAGAAAGAGCCCACACGTTCTCAATAGAAACATCTACCTGATTTCCATTCACATCTTCACTAAGTGTATAGTTAGTTTGGGTGCCAGAATCTATAGGCAAGTCACTATCAGGATCACCCATCCATGCTTTATTAATAGCATCCTCTAACCCAGCTTCCAGCGCATAGAACTGAAGCATCTTGTCCTGTCTTGAGTCCGAGTCTCTCATTCCAGCTTCCATATAACATAGAAACGGACCTATTATAACTCCCCCCAGACCTAGTAGAACCAAGGCCAGAGCCAATACATGTCCTGATTCTCTTTTTCCAGCTTTCAGAATCCCCCTCATACCAATCCCTCCACTCCGCACGCAATCAGTTGGACTAGGAAAGAGGTCTGGGCATAGTTTGATAAGTCCTAGCCTCAATTTGATCTCCAACATGTGCTGTTATGTTGAGAGTCAATACGCTCCCATCCCAGGTTCTAGAGGTGGCAGAATCATCAATAAACTCGGCGACAAGCAAGATACCTTGCTGATTCCAGCTAGCGCCATCAAACGTATAATGCGTCCTAACAAAATTGCACATCCCACTAGGTACAGCCTCTAATGTATATATAACCCTGTTCATTGTGCCATCCCAATCCGTCCAATCCATTGTGATGTACTCGTTGTCTGGAGTAGAAGGATTGTCAGTGATATCAACAGCATGCGCTTTCACTCCGTCACGCTTCACCCAGTACCCAGAGTTCTGGACCTCTTGTAACGAAGACATATGGCTCGAGTTCTCCCCACTAACCCTCATTAACGTAACGATGGATATCGAAGCGCTAGAAGATACAAGTGCGGCAATACCTAAAGCTATTACCATCTCTAATAGAGTAATACCTCTCTGATTTGAAAAAAGTCTGTTACTATTCATGTCTCGCCTTATACCCCTGAACCCTCACAATAAGCTTATCACCGTGAAGGACTTCGACCGTTATCTCTTGGATACCATAATCCTTACCAGGACCCATGCCTAATGGATCCAACCGCTCCGCCGTACTATTGATCGTATAACCACTAGTTATATTGATATCAGGATCAAGATCGTAATAGGGATGTCCATCTTCAAGGCTATCATCATAAGGGGCATTCAGAACGAATTCCATCTGAGACTGACTCAAGCTCTCCCCGATATTTCGCTCCCTGGTGATTGAAACAGCCTTTGTACTCACAGATAGAGCTGCCAGGAAGCTGCCACTAACTATGGAAAGTACAGCTAGAGCTATTACTACTTCAGCCAAGGTAAATCCATGTTGTCGCTTGCCTGTAGCTGTCCCCCGCCCAATCCACTTGTTGATGGAATGAACCATGGTCTACCCCCTTTCTTCGCCATCGCAGACTTATCACCTGCCACCTAAAGTCAAGTAGTCTATGACACATTAGTTACTTATAGCTGTATTTTCCTATTGGGTCTATAATAATACCACCTAAAAGGAAAGAACTCGGTCAAGAACAATACCGCTGTGGTAAAAGTCCGGTTAAAACGAAAAAACTAAAATTGTCCTAAGTAAAATTCTGGTTAAATCGACATTATCGATCATGATAGGGGCTATCTTGCCAGAATGGGTAAATCTTGGACTTATCGACAAATCATTCTCGGAGCAATGCATTGTCTATCGATTACTCCATCAACTGGCTAAAATGTAATCTGGGGTCTTATCAGTTACATATGTAGTACCAAGGAGGAACTGAGGGATGTGGTTGGAATGTGGTTTAGACAGAGCGCCTCAGAGACTGCTTTGATAAGGGATACATATTGCAATAGTCAAAGCATTACCTTGAGATAGGGCCTCGATATCGTCAAATTCTGTTTTTTCCCTATCTGATACGCTATAAAGACTTGTTACTGCAGTTTATGGTTTTAGCAGTATGGAACTTAAAACCAACTGTATTATGATGGCTCTTCCTCTAATCGCCCTTTCCACTTGCCAACGGTCTGTTCTAGACCATCTGTACCAAAAAAGTCGTGAAAGAGGCGAAAGTAATAGAGCTCTTCCTTCGAAGAAATCTCAATTGGGGCCAACCTGTTTCGTTCCAGCTGATATTCAGAGTCCGAGATCCTATCCTCAACAAATTCCTCTACGATATGAGCCGAAGCACAGCCATCTGCAAACTCAGTCTTGGTTCTCCACAACACTTCATCAGGCAAGTATCCAGTGAAAGCCTTCCTCAAAAGCCATTTTTCCATTCTACTATCGTCTGCCAGTTTAAGCTCTGGGCTTATTGACGTGGCATATTCAACAAAGTCGATATCTAAGAACGGTACTCGACCCTCTATGGAATGGGCCATGGTCACCCTATCCACCCTCTGTAGATTAAGGTTATGCAATCCAGATAGTATTCTCAAGCATTCACCATGTAACACTTCTTCTTCTTCAATATCCTTGAAATACCTATACCCAGCGAAGACCTCATCTGATCCTTCACCTGTTAGTATTACCTTCACATACTCGCTAGCCAACTTGGACACAAAATATGTTGGAATGGCACTCCGTACTAAGGCTGGATCAAACGACTCAAGATGGTAAACCACCTTTGGCAGAGCATCAATGACCTCATTACGATCATACACATACTCATGGTGCTTTGTCCCAATAAACTCAGCAACTTGTCTGGCATATTGAATATCTGTCGAATCCTTCATGCCTACACAAAAAGAATTCAGGTGATCAAAATGTTTCCTTGTGACCGCTGATATTAAGCTACTATCCAATCCACCACTCAAGAACACACCTAGAGGTACATCCGACATGAAACGCTTCTGCACAGCCGCAGATAGCTTCTCACGTAACATTATAACAATAGTATTTATGTCTTCTTCATAGTCAGCAACCTGAGGTAGTTCATAGTACTTACGTAAGCCTGTCCTCGATGAGTAACAATGTCCTGCAGGAAACTCCTCCACACAATCTACTATCCCCTCCAGTGCTTTAATCTCCGAGGCAAAGAACCTACACCCATCCTTTTCACCCTGATATAAAGGCTTAATACCAATGGGATCTCTAGCTACCAAGATATCTTCACCATCCTTAATGGCAAAGGCAAACATCCCATCCAAGTGCATAGCCACATCATCTCCAATGTCTTCATATAGGTGAAGAACAGCCTCCGTATCCGATCGAGTCTTGAAAGAATGATGATGCAATCCATTTTTTATGTCTCGGTAGTTATATATCTCACCATTGCAGACAATACACTTACTCCCATCCTCATTTGCTATTGGTTGCTTGCCTCCAGACACATCGATGATTGAAAGTCTGGTTTGTCCAAGTACAATACAATCATTAATCGAGAACCCGCGGTCATCCGGGCCACGATGAGCAATCCTATCCAACATACCATCTATACGGTATGCCCAGCGATTTGCGTTCACTCCATGTATAGCAACTATCCCACACATTGGATTAGAGCCTCCTTGCCAACCTGCTGATTAAGATCATAGTATATGGAATAAAACTATTGATCTTCTCCGATTAGCCTTTGTAAGAAAACAGGGGTACCCTGCACATTGTGTCAATGATACCCCATAGTTGTTACAGAAATATTACGAATTACTAAGAAAAGACCGAAATCAAAACTAACCTCAGTCATATTAAGTATTAATGGTCAATTACAAAAGAAGCCATTGCCCCACGGTTTTCACAGCATCTCCATCCCCAAAGTACTTGGTGAAGAGGCGGAAATAGTGAAGCTCTTCCTTGCTGCGAATTATGGGATGCTCAGCCTGCGCCTCAGCAAGCTCAGCATCTGAAATCTGCTCACTAAAATAACTTGGGAGCACATCGGCAGATCCAGAACCCTGTGAGAATTCCTGCTTGCTGCGCCACACTATCTCGTCGGGCAACAAACCTTCATAGGCTTTACGGAAGATCCATTTCTCGATCTTCTGTTCTCCGTTGGGATATTGTTTGTATTCAGGAGGTATGGTCAGTGAGTAATTAAGCAGCTCTCCTGATATCAGGGGAGCAACAACGCGTATCGAATTGCACTGATTCATACGATCCAGCCGCAGGGAAGCATTATTATGCAGGAAGCTGATGCACTCCATCTGCTTGACGAATAAATCCTCCGTTGGAACCTCACCTAAATACTTATAGCCACAAAACACCTCATCACCACCCTCACCCGAGAGTAGTATCTCCATCCCATTTTCCTTGGCATACTTTGAGATTAGATAATTAGAAGCAGAACTCCTCACCAAGGATGGATCAAAGTGTTCAAGGTTGTATATCACTTCCGGAAGAACATCTAACAATTGCTGGAGATCAATAATGACCTCGTGGTGCTCAGAATCAATGTGTTTTGCCATGGTACGTGCAGAGTGAATATCATTGCTCTCCCCAACACCCAGAGCAAATGTCTTCAGCTTTGCGTCTGCCCCATACTTCTTCTTGTATTCCTTGCTACCAATATAGTTGATTACACTACTATCCATTCCCCCACTTAATAACCCACCAGTCGGCACGTCAAAGTAGATCCGGTTGTTAAAACTTCGCTCGATGATATCACGAACAGTCTGGCTAATTTCCTCAATACTAGCGCTTGTTTCTTGTGGTGGGTTCTTGGGCAATTCGGCAAACTGGATTAGCAAACCATCACCAGTCATGTAATGCCCATTGGGGAATTCACAAATCGCCTCACCGACTTTAGTAATGGACTTCAGCTCCGACGTCAAATAGATAGCATTATCTCTAATTGCATAGAAAAGCGTCTTAATACCCAGTAAATCACGAGCAGCAAAGATGTCATCACCATCATAAATAACCAAAGCAAATATCGTATCTCCCAGAAACTTAAGCATATCTTTGCCGTGTTTTTCATATAGTTCCAGGATAAGCCGTTCTTCTCTAAATGGACCATCTGTCACGTTGTATTGACTAGCCAATGCTTGCCAATCCCCCATCTGTCCATCATAACAGATCATGAGATTGGGATTATTTAGACTACGCACAGGAATTATGGTATCTCCACCAATAACCGCTCCATCTGCACGCAGGTAATTCTGAGCCATAATAACCTGGCCACTTCGGTACACTCCTGATGTATACGATCCCCTATGGGTTATCATATTCATCATGATTTCGATCTTGTTGCTATCATGATTACCATATCCAACCGCAAAACCACTCATTCTATAAGCCTCCTATGTATATACCTACACAATATGTCTGAATCTACTAACTACTGCAAAGCCACAGCAACCGGGTACATACATACTAATACTCTGATTTTTACCATCCGCGATGCAATTATTCAGCATCCTGACCAAATTGAGACAGCTAAACCTATAATGCACCAATCCTGAAGAAGGTAATCCATCATTTATAATACATGGGCTACTCAGGAACCCTGACTTTAGCAAGGACAGCAAGTTGTACTGCACGTACTTTACGATACACTTGGTTGGGTGTACGTAATTCACCATCAACCGTTAAGAGATCCCTATTAATACTAATACCAAAGAGGTCTTCATTTCTTTGCAGATAGGGTAGTATCAAGTCCCAGTCTTTATCAGTGAACTCAGTGAACTCTCCACCATTCAGCTGCTCCTCAACAACTACACTATGGGGGTCTCTTATGAATATTGCTCCACCCGAGGCAAGTGAGAATAGATTTGATCCTGGATAGGGAGCAACCTGATCACATACCTTTCCTTCATCATCAAACTGAACAGCATTGAGAATCACAAACCCACCGCCATTGTGAGGGTCCCCAGCCATAAATGATTCTGCTAGAAAATCAAGACATGTACCATTTATGACAACACGTGGTCTGCCAACTGCATTGATCAAGGGACGTCCTGCAGCATTACCCATAACATATACCTCTCCACCCTTAGCTCCATACATAAACGCCTGGCCCACATCGCCATATACTACTAAACTCCCTCGTTTCATTATCTGGCCCAACTGATCCTGTCCATCATTATGAACACGAATATCCATACCATCTATCCCGGAAGCTAGATAGTCACCAGATCCTCCGTAGATATCGAAACACACTCCATCCGTTCGTGGTCCAAGACCACAACCATGAAAACGTTGGCCTCTGAGGCCATAAACAATAAAACTTTTCCACCCAAGCTCATACGCTGTAACAGCCAGACGCGCATCGCATTCATCACCCTCAGGAGGAAAATCCCGCCCACAAATGACCAATATGGATTGCTCTCCTTCTGGCGACTTTATATTATGTCGAGACTCCCAATCTATACGTGCATACCGCCCCCCACCTCCTGAAGATAACAAAGGAACCGAATCCAGAACGTTATCTATGGTACTGTTTATGATTTCCAGAACAGCGCTCCGCTTCATACCACCACAAGAATAACGCCGGTCATTGAGAAGATTGAGACAAGCCAAAACACATTGTCTCGCATCGTCACCCTTGGCAGAGAGGTTCTGGATCTCTTGTATCACCCAACGAAATTGGTCTAGATTCCAATTTGGGAGCTCCGAAATAATTCGTGAGAACATATCTTCTGCTAGATTTGCCCCACAACTTACTTCAAGGTAGTCAGTCAATTCTGAAACACCATCTGGAGCACTCGGTTGAACACTCAAATCGATTTTGTATTCACCCTGTGGAACACTAATAGCTTTATCGAATTTGTCTGCGCAGAAGACAGTAGCTTCTCCATTACTCTTATCGACTGTAAAGCTAAAAGCCCCCCCGTCGGTATGACTACCACCACGAGCATTCCAATATCGATCTGCTATAGGGCGAAATCTTGTATCTTCCGCAGATAGAGAACGAAGAGTGGCATCAATGGCCTGTTTTTCAGACGCTATCAGGCCAATAGTCGCATCACCCTCCTGAAAGGCAAAAACCTGGGGTCGAAGCATGGCAGTATCTGTAATTCCAATAAGTCTATAGACACCATCATCTGGTTTACTCTGAGCAATGATAAAGAACCATGGGCCATCTGGTGATCCATGTATATGCAAGGACTGGATTGCTCTATAAACACGCTGTTTCTCCACAGGCAACCTATCAAAATCTAATTCAGTCGTTGGGGCAAGAGCTTCTGTTACATACTCAAGCGGATACTTGTATACCCTACTCCAAAGATCAAATAGCAATACTGCTACCTCTGTATCCGTGAGAAATAGGGGGATAATGTTATTCTGACGAAGATACTCAGAAACGCTATAGTAATTGGCGAAGTCACCATTATGTACTAAGGCTTCATTAAGGCCAATAAATGGATGAGAACCCGCCGGATGCCAAACGCGCCCCTTGGTGGGATAGCGTTGGTGGGCAATCCAAACCTGTGCTTGCAGATCCTCTAATCCATAATATTGCACAACATGTTCCGCATAACCCACGACTTTGAATATCATGAGATTTCTAGCATGCGATAGAACAAACGCTTGTTTATCACCTAACGATGCATAGAAACGTTGGTTTAGTCGAATGCTATTCTGATATATGAACTCATCCTCAATCTCCCTATGTGGTAAATCACCAAGTCCGTTCTTCTGGGCAAAGTCTCTAAGCAAATCGTCCTTAACCCGAATAAAATACCGAACTATATCAGGAGGTTGAACAGGAAGTCCCAGTTCCTTCCAGTCGCATACAGCTTCAATCGAATTTGTATGATCGATTCTAAAATGAGGGATTATAAATTCCTTTTCAATCTCTTTGCGTATGGTAGGATCAACTAGTGCTATCTGTAGAATATAATCGTTGTCCAGGGTAACCTGATCCACCCCGAGTTGCTCCGGACTCAAACACGCACAAGCAATACCACCACCCTTACCATTACCACGATTATGCATCTGTATAGATGGCTCAAATATATGCCTTCCACGAACTGGGACGCTTGATGCAAATCCCACCACCCCACATCCACCTTCTTCAGCAGACTTCCGGCTAGATATATCCGGTATCTCTGCAACAATATCCCGCCTCGAATCAATGATTGATTTAGCGGAATTTCTTTTAAATGTTTCAACATGTCTCATAAACATAAACCTTTAATCATACTCAATAGGAAACTTTCCCGTATAAACAACGATGTATATAAGCAGTCCGTTTCTTAGCAGAATCACTCCAACCACAGAACCCCGTGATTGATGATGGGGCGGCAGATCATCGATCAACGCTATGTTAAAGATGAATAATCCGACTCTTCGACACAGGTCAGAACTACACCCTTGTTACTTGAGCACATAGTCTTTATGTCTTAAGAGGTCCGATCTACCTACTAGCTCTTTTACCTCCTTCATACCAAAGCGCCACAGGATCTCCTGGAGTTGAATTGCATAGGAATGAAAAAGGTTGATCAAGCGCTGCAGCGACCATTCATAACTGAAGCTTAAAGAGAGTTCTTGATCAGTTGTAGCTATACCACGGGGACAACCACGTCCACTTTCGCATCTCCCACAGCGTACACATTCAAGCGCCACCAGGTCTGCGGTCGCAATCACAACACCATCGGCGCCCAGTGCAATAGCTTTTGCGATATCCCAAGCTGTACGAATACCACCAGACGCAATGAGTGTCATTTCGTCACGAATACCCTCATCCACAAGAAACCTGTGAACCCTTGTTATGGCATATTCAATAGGCATGGCAATGTTTTTCTTGGCTATATCCGGTGCTGCACCGGTCCCACCATAGCTACCGTCTATATGAATGATATGTGCGCCAGCATAGTAGCTACCAACAGCTACCATATCAACATCTGTTGGACTGGATACCTTAACTGAGACCAGGGCATTACGATTTATTGCCTTAATCCAATCCACATGCTTTTTGTGATCTTCCACAGAGTAGACAGAATGGAAAGGGAAGGGAGAGAATAGGGCATTACCCTCAACCGATTCTCTTATCTTTGCCACGGCAGCAGTAACCTTATCTCCTAGTAGATGCCCCCCCAATCCAGGTTTTGCCCCCTGTGCATATTTAAACTCTATGATAGGAGACCTTTGAATGGTTTCCTCTCGAACCCCGAATAATCCAGTGGCCACCTGCGTAATGACATGATTCTGATAGGGAATTAGGGCATCCGGATATCCACCCTCCCCAGTGCACGTAAACGATTTGAATAATGAATAGGCTTTGGCTCGAGAAACAATGGCTGCGAGGCTGATGGCACCAAAGCTCATACCACCACCATATACAGGAAACCCAATCTCAATCCGAGGTGCAAGGCTATCTTTCCTCCGATTCAAAGGTATGGATAGATCGACATCCTTCGGTTCAAAACCACTTTTTACATCTTTATCTGGGAATACAAACTCTATTTGGTCGAATCCTCCCCCAGAAGCACCCACACGATACTCAAGCCCATTATTAGGAGGCCGCCCTGTTTCAGCTTGAATCCATGTACTCACGATGAGGTCAGGTGTCCAACGAGGGTCCCCAAAGGTATCCCAAACAGGATCCTGCCCGACACGAATGGCATTCTTGGGACACACATCTGCACAAAAAGCCCCCTCTGCACGACACCTATCAGCACCAACACAGAGATGCGACCTGGGTGGCAATGTCTTCTCTGTTGGCTTATCGTGAACACCCCACATACACACTTCGGCGCACTTGCCACAGGAAATACAATCCTTAGTCCTTACAACCTTGTGCATGGAGATCCTATTTCTGAATCTCGAGCTACAGTTCTTAACTAATCCCTCCACCAATGGAAAAGCTGCCCCATTCAAGCCATCCATACTCGGCAGTTCATGAAGTGCTACTTCACCCGAACCAACATCCTTCTTGGAGACGCGCTCCCCAAAGAGTGGAGAAAAGTTCTCTTTCTCCAAATCATCAAAGAACATAGCTCGCCCAACTTCTCCACGAAGCCTACGAACTTCACGAATTCCCATGGCCCCCATAACTTCAATGAGCTGCGAATGCCAGGAACCGATGAGATTCACAATGCGTTGCGATCCATAATCCTCCGAGATTTCTTCCAAATGCACAGGGCATAAAACATCATCTTCACACTCCCTGCACAACCGACACTCAAGCGCAGGTAGAATTGCCTGGTCAACACCCACTGCATCTACACCACAGATTATGATCTTCGCCACATGTTCAGCCATGGCAATGCCACCAGATATCATTAGTGTTATCTGGTCACGAATAGATTCACTAACCAGTCGTAGGTGCAAATCTCGAACCAATCCAGTAGCAAAATCATTGGCATGTAATCCGAACCCATTGCCCCTAGAATTCGCCTGTAGATGAATAATCTCGGCTCCAGCTTTAGTTAATGAACTAGCTCGATCCGTTGCATGCTCATCCAAAGGTAGTCGAATGGAAATCAGTGTATTTGGAGTTTTAGATTTGATCTCTGATACTACATTCATAACGTCATCAGAATATGCGAGTTCGAGTAAAGGACAATCCTGCAATTCCGAAACAGAATGTCGTGCGATATCAAATCTCACTCCAAGATCCTTAGAGCATTGAATTTGGGAATCCGCAATCTTGTCAAAGTCGGCTAGAGCAATTGTGTGAAGATTAGCAGCAGCCTTAACTATAGCTCTTTGTGCAGATCCAGTATTAGCTCTCATATGAGGTGTACAGAGGAACACAGGGAGCTGCAATTCCAGAAATGGCGGCAATTCGGTCAATAAGTTCCCAGATTCATCGAATTCGAGTCTCTCCGGCTTTCTGCCTAACTCGACGACAGTACTAATATACTCCCTACCATGTATACCATCCCGAGTCGGCCTCACAATCTCGGACATGTCAGTCCACATCTGGTCGAATCCAAAACCGGTGAATGGGCCACGATAACCAGCTCCAGAAACTGGAATTTTTCCGGTTTCTGCCTGGTTCCAGATCTTATGAATTATTGTAGGTTTCCAATAATCATCGCCTAGGGCATCATACCGGGTGTTACGACTTCTCGTTAGGATGTTAGCTTTACATTCCTGTACGCACCGCAGACAACTCATACATTGAGAATCACCTGTATCTACAACCTGCACGGGGTCAAACTCTCGTTTTTCAAATACTCTATATATACAGGCAGAGTACTTTACACAAGGTTTGCAACGAAGACAAGGGGCAACCTCAATAGAACAAAACTCAGAAACTGGTTCGAATTTTGGATGGAGTGTCTCAGTTTTTACATGATATTTCTTTGGCATTCCTTCTCACCTGGTTCGCCTCATCGGATTCTGTCCAAGAGGCAATACCATTTGTATCCGCTCTTCAGCGATAGCCATGATATCGGTAGCAGTGAAACTATTACTTTGTTGGACCATACCCAATCGTCCCCCTCCCATACCTACTTCATCAAGGAGGGCACGAGCATGAGCAACCCTACCACTAGCCCGCAAGCTCCCTATTAGGAACTGGCAACTAACCTCAGGACATGCAACCACAACGATCCCATCAACCCCCTCTTCAATCAATTTCACTAGATACCCGGTCTCAATCTTACTACTACAAGGTACTCGAACAAACCTGGTATTACCGCCAGATAGCTTCTTTGTTCCCTCTGGCAGATATTCGTCCTTGTTTATACTGCGACCACAATAGAGTACTACGATCTCAGGCTGAAAAGCCTCACTCATTTTATTCTAACGTACCTCCAAGCCACAAAACGCCCCCACCCATAAATTCACATCTGATTGGGTGGAAGACCTTACATTACAAAGGAGAATTCTCTTATGCACCCATATCACATCATTGATAACTACAGGCAATCCAATACATAAGATGTATACAATCCAATTCACCACAATGACGGTCAAATGCAGTGTCTCAGAGAAGTTTCTCTAATTCTGTTCCTCTATAAAGGCAAAGCATTAGCATCATCTTATCTCTCCATTCGAGATAAAGCTTTTCAAAAATCAAAAATATCCGTTTACTACCAGACGCTCTTTAATATCCACCGATTTTTCGACAACCATGATCATTAGTCATTTCTTTTCCGAAATCTATAACCAATATTCCTCACCGTATCAATAAACGTATGTGTAGGATCCTCGATCT
>JAXHVC010000186.1:0-5800 GCA_034189315.1 Chloroflexota bacterium
TTGCTTAATTAGATCAATGAGGGCTTTTTGATCGAAGAAAAACTCTGTAGCGGCAGGATCCTGGTCAACGAAAACTACATATGGAAATACGAAAGCAGGCGAGATATGAATTGAACATCCGGGGTAGAGGACTTCGATGGGATGGTATTTCTTCTGGATATGTTCGAAGAGGTCAATGCGCTCAAAGCGAAGGTCCCCATATACCCTTTGATATCTGTCTGTGGTATTTCTACTGTTGCTCATTCAGGATGTTGATATTTTGACACCAGATCTCAAACATTGCACGATATCAGCAGAATACGTCAGTTCTTAAGACTTCGCAACTTGGCCGCGTGACGCATGCTGATTGATATGGTTAGTATAGAGGCATTTCCAATTAACGGTTGGTGATCGATCTTGTTGCATCAAATCAGACTAAGGATTACATAGTTACTGATATTGCCCGCACTCCTAGATCAATATACTAATACGTGAGAGAGCAGTCCTACGTTGTGTCGATGCTGTTTTTGAGAGAGCCAGCTTGATCAATAGAGAAACAGACATCAATTACTCAGCTATACGTAACAGCATAGTAAGGCATTCTGATGTAGTTAACACTGCCCTTTTCAGCCAGCTCGATCAGTGAAGATACAGGCACCCACGCATGAACTTGTTCATCATAAGTGGAACCGATGGTACTGCCTAGGGCCTCAGCTGCGTATCGAGTTGCATCAACTTGTGCAATGTCGGACTGGATGATAACCTGGACCTTGTTGCCATCTACGACCATATTCGGTGAGGATGGTTGTTTTTCAACATGTCCAGTTTCTTGCCATGTCAGCGCGAGCTGCAGAAGGTCTTGTTCCAGTTTTGGATGTATGTCCCATGTTTCGGAACATTCATATGTTGTGACCTCGCCAGTTGTTCTGTCAGTGGCCGTAATGCGATACCATACTGTGCTCCCATACGGCAAATCACGGATGCGAAGACATCCCAAATGTGCCAGGCCAGGCTCGCTGCAGTGAAAGTTTGCTACACTTCCGTTGACTACGCAGGTAGTCCGATCAATAATCAGAATCCATTCGTCGGAAGGATCGAGACGGTACTCAAGTCTACCTGTGCTGGGCACATCAGTAGTCCACCGAACCCAACCGGCCTGCATGGTGACATTGAAGATACCCGGTTGCTTCGGACTCACAGTCATTTGCTCCTCTGTCATATTCTGAGTGATCTGCTCCGAAATACATGATGTCCCGGATACCACGACTAATACCACGAGAGTCAGTACACCTATTGCGAGAGCAGATATGCCATGTTTCATTTTCTCCTCCTGCCATCATATACGCATGATTAGCAGAAAAAGTTCACTGAGGAATGGAATAGAACCCTACTGTGACGATCTATGAGAGGATGAGTCGATGCACAGTGCTGGCAAGAATACCCTCCGCCCTATGTTAAACACAATTCAGCAGTGAAACGGATAATGAGTGAGTGCTTCGCTCCCCCAAGAGCAATAGTAGTAAGTATTCATATAAGCTATTAGCTATACAGCATAGCAGGGGTCTTTCTTTCATGGAATTAACAAGATAGTAAACAGTAATCCATCTGTGGGTAGGCTGAAGTCCGCGCTTCAGTAGAGACGAGAGCGCGGGTTCCCATCTACCCAAGATAAATGGTGAGTGAATGATTGTGCAAGGGAATTCTTACAGGTTTGGAATTTAATTATGGGGGAGCTAAAGGCATAATCGTTAACGTATATCGATCAATACAGGTATTGCAGGCACTCCGAGTTCCTGGTTGGGATATTACTGACTATACACAAGACCCTCTGGATAATTATTTCTTAGCTTGTGCCAATGAATAAACAAATAGCTAATCGTTCTTAATTAACTAGAATGATGCAAAAGATCCCAGAACTCATTGCCGTGCTAATTGTATAGGTACACAAATATAAGTCTTTTGGGTTGTTTCTTTGCCTAGTGATTAGAAATGCTGCAATACCTACTGTTGCTAGTGACAGTATTAGCAATATGAAGTATCCGAACGGAAAAACACCTATTATCCAAGTAGTTAGTATGCCACAGAAAACGCATATCATCCCGATTGCCCATGAGAAATGTCTGATATGACTCTTGTTAGCCAAGGGAGGCTGTAATTCGTATGTAGTACTCGCTGTAACACTCAAATCGGAAGAAAGTGGAAGTGGGCTTGCTCCTTGGGTGGCTCTGGCCTGCTTTCGAACAATCAATATATTGATGAGATTAGCAATCAGGATTATGGGAGAACATATGATGATTAATAAGTATGTGAAATAGAAGACGGCCAAACCCATATCATCTGCTGTGAATATGTAACCATATGTGAATAATATAAATATAGTAAAGGCAATTAAAATGGTTACAACGACGATCGGTATCCAGGTTGGTCGATTCGGAGAACTGAAGTTTTTGTAGGCAAAATAGCCACTTGTCATGCCAATAAAGAGAGCGAGAGGTACTCCTATAGCTATGCACAGGAGGAGCCAAATATGCATACCTCTTACGAGAGCGGGGAATAATAAGCCAAGTGAAACTAGGAGCAAAAGAGCAAAAACAGACAGCACAGCAAGACCGCTCACAACACCATCTGCGATACTAGCCGTCATTGATGCAATCGGTTTTACTAATGTATATCTGGAGCTGCAATTATTGTCTTGTTCGGAATATTGGATCATTGTCTTTTGTAAGTGTTCTAAACTGTAAAAGCGTCAAACCATTGTGTTATTGTTTTGAATTGGTATTCTTCGATGCACATCTCAGATCTCAGACGCTACACGATGTTACCAGGCTACACTAATTAGTAAAGCTACGCAACTTGGCTATTTAATACTCGGATGATCGTCAGATTGTCTGTCCGCGTGTGAGCACCGCCTAACAATCGAATAGAACGGACACCCCCTTCGGGGGCGACGATCATCCGAGCATTAGCTATCATTGTTAATCAACTGGCGTAATTAGCGATAGGTTGCGTTTACCTTGTTATGTCTTCCCATTTTTGAATCTACATACAAGCAGTTTTTTTCTGCTGAACAATGCCCCTTAATAGTCTGCCTAACACATCTGAACCGGTGATAATTCGTCGTTGCTCATCACCCCAGAACAAGATTATATCTTCGTCTATCACATCATCACCTATCCGTTCTGGAAACACTTTAAGTTGAACTATTGCCTCTCCCAAAGATGTTTTTGGGTCTCTGAAAACGATCGGTCTATGGCATAATTTCAAAGGATTGAAATCATCTTCCTCAAAAAGAACTGATCGAACAAAAGCATCAGAATCTAGTGCAAGGCGTGGTTCAGCTGTTGCATCGACAAGTATTATCCATTTTCTTTTACTAGCTTGTATTTTTTTCAGAAAGGGATCTTTATATGAAGGTTTTGTGATAGAAAATACAGGCCTGTTATTGTTGAAAGGAATCTCAATTATGCTATTAGAGTCAATTAGCTCGCCTTCTTCGATTATTGTTAAATCATCAATGGCTAAGAAATTTAAAGCACCTTTTCCCTCCATCTTTTCAATATCGGTTTCTGGTGAAGCTATATGTAGTTTCAGAAGTTCTCGTAGATCTTTTTCCTGGAAAAACTTTATCGCCTCTGCACCCAACCATTTATCCAGTATAAAAGATGTTGGCTTTGCTACCGGATACAGCAAGAATTGATAAAATCGAAGAATTGGTGATAACAAAGAGGCAGTTTGCATAGCATGTCGAGAAAAATATGCTTGAGGTATGATTTCACCCCAAAAAGTGATGAGAATTGTTGAAAAGACAAAGGCAATAATTCCAGCCATCACAGAATTTGATAATAATGTTAGTAATACATTTATACCTACATTCCCCCATAATATTGTTGTAAGAAGAAAATTAGAGTCCTCCCTAAGCCTTGCGATTTTTAAGGCGTACTTGTTGTTTTTTTTCGACTCTATTTCGAGTTGCAACTTGCTGATACTGAAAAAGGCAAGGTTAAGGCCAGAAAACATAGCTGACTGAGATATACAGAATACAATTCCAATCCAGATCAAAAGATTCATTGTTCTTTCACCTTATATATCGACTTATTAAGTGGATGCATGGGGTTGTTACGAAGCCGTTAGATTTGGGCAAACTCAACTTTGTCACTATATGCTAATCAATTGAGCCAGCCGTGCAGTAGGCTCCAATGATTATATACTAGGCCTTCGATGAATAGAGAAGAAGCTCTGCGTGGGAAGTGAGAATATCTTTTGACGATGACGTATTTAAAGATAAACGCTTGGTAATCTGAATGGGTATGTTCTTTATGTCCCAAGTTCTGTGCAACTCTAAAAATCATGATCATCTGTAACGGGTCGAAAAAACTCTCCCCCCACTTACCAAATTTCATCTCTTTAATTGGACCGTATATGAATGATGGTTTTCTTGGGGAAAGAAATTGAATGTCCAGGTCTCAAGCTGCTTGAGGCAATTGAAAAGCAAGAACCTCAATAGGTGCTCAGTGCAACTATGATTTGTAGATCCAACTTGGTTCCAAGTTGGATCGTTCATTGTTTTCGAGGGGTAGCCTCACATATTGTATTGTCTAGGGGGACAGGAATCCCATTTTTCTTGTAGGGTGACTACTATCCATCCCTTAACAACGAGAGGTCCTAAAGGTGTTTAGCATCTACATACTAACCTGATGTACGGCCGTCCAATATGAAGAAATGCGCTATCCCTACAGGGATTTAGTTTGCTCAGAACCCATTACCATCAGGAATGCCGTCACCTGAGTTTGGAGCAGGTCCAGGACCACCGTTTGGCCAATCATCCCTCCCGCTGCCATCGGGGATGCCATCACCAGAACTGGGAGCAGGATTATTGGGGTCAACCCAATCGGCGATTGCCAAACCGAAACTGGCTATCAGTAAGATCATAATGGCAGCAATAACAAGTATTGCTTTCATAGTCACCCTCTTCTTGCTTTCATCACGTTTCAAGTTGTGAAATCTAGGATTCACATCCCTTGACGGAATAATAGGATTATATTGAACATATGCAAATGTCTGCGGGATTTACCTGAAACAACTGCCAGCTCATTATTGGCACAAAATGGCTGGCATCCTGAATCACTTTGTATCAAGTTCATATAAGACTTCAACACAAGAATGCCTAACGAGGCCGTAGAATAAGTCTGTTTTGCTCCAGATTGGTCCACTGGCATCGTCCTATTTGCGTATGAAACTCGAATAAAAAGGGCTATCATCCTAACCCCTGGGACTTTTTCTACAGCTTCAACACTTGAGTTTATGCGTGCCGGGCTGATTCAAACTTGATAATACCACAACCGGTTGCCCTTAGTGTCACTACATAATGATCGGTTGAGCAGGATTATTAGGTCGTCTCAATCTAATATGCTTCCATTACTGTACTAGTCAGACAATTATGTCATGGACTTACTAGAATGTACATGCTGAGTTTGCATGGGAGTCCCTCGACAATGCCGTATTTAATATAACCGCCACATGTTCATTCGCTTGGTTCAATGCCATTGTTTCGGCCTCTCGTCTTGCGTGATAGGGGGAACTCAGCCCATAGATCTTGATATTATCGACGTGACCTTTAAAACTGCCTTCCAATCCTGTGATGCTGGAGTATATTGTTCCTTCGTATTCACATGTGAGGTTTTTATATAAGGGCATCCAACAGTTCCCTTCAAGTCGGTACTCGTTCCATTTCGTTATAATGTCTATTGTCGTGAAATCAGGCTCCTCGGCGTCGTCCAGAAGTATCCACAGCCTATATCCATTTTCTGTCTCTGCTATCGAG
>JAXHVC010000187.1:0-14102 GCA_034189315.1 Chloroflexota bacterium
AACAGATCCTGCTGAATCAGCGTCTATCACCTTCGCAACTAGCAGGAGAGAAGGGATTCCAGCTTTGGCTCAATTACATGAAGACCTGGTATGACCTTGGCGTACCTCATGTCCAATTCAATATGGTAGATAACGAGACACTCAGGGAAGCGCAAAGGGAGCCAGAGAAATATCAAGAGCTTATAGTTCGAGTGGCTGGCTACAGCGCTCATTTCGTCGAGTTGAATGCACTCACCCAGGAAGGCATTATCGAACGGACAGTACAGGAAATATAGGCACTTTGTTTATGGAGTCCTATGCGTTATAACGCATGGGACTTCATCTTTCCAGCGTATTGTCAAGTTGGCCACTCCTATTCAGCATAAAAAGGTCAGGTTGACACAATCCCAAGTAACATCACACAAGAGCCATGCACGCAATGATATTAAGCGAGGAAAGTCGGCCATATGACTAGCTATATATTCTTAGCTAAGGGAGGAAGGAGTGATGTCCGAGCAAACTACAAAAGAAGAGACGAAAGAAGCGTGGTGGTGGGAGGCAGAAAAGACTAGGTCCCCAAAACTGGACTACCTCAGAAAAGCAGTATGGTCCAAGGGAACAACCGGCGGTGAATATCTTCCTGGTATCAAGGCAGACCTGAACAAGGTCTATTGGTACACCAAGGTATTCAAAGAAACCGATGGATTACCTTGGGTAGAGAGGAGATCCAGGGCACTCGAGGTACTATGCAACAATATCCCTGTCTTCATTGTCGACCATCAATGCCTATTGGGATACGGAGGATCAAAGCCTAATGAATTACTTATGTTTCCTGAGGCCTCCTACATCATCAACGAAGAGATCTACTATGATCAAACTAAGTTAGTCCCCGATGAGGAGAAGGAGTGGGTTAGACCATGCCTTGATTACTGGAAAGACAAGAGCTACCAATCCCAGTGTGAGCGATATATGAGTGACGAGGAGAGATTTGGGCCAGGATTCGTCTCCTTCGATGCTAGTTGCAGCCCTGTCTTCGACTACTCGTTCGTTATGGAGCATGGTCTCAACAATATAATCAGTATGATCGATGATAAACTGGATAGCACCGAGGACATCCTTTGCAGCGGCCCCTCCACTCCCAACACCCTTCACCTCCATGAGAAGATGGATGAATGGAGGGCAATGAAGCGCTCATCTCAAGCCGTTATTGATTATTCCCGTCGTCATGGTCGCCTGGCCAAGATAATCGCAGAGAATTTCGAAACCGATCCTCAACGCAAGGCTGAGCTCCTTAAGATATCCGAGATTTCCTATAAGGTTCCTGCCGAGCCAGCTGAACACCTCCAGGAAGCATTGCAGTGTGAACGCTACGTCTCCTACCCAGCTCGGTTTTTCGAAAGGCTCGGCCCCGCCGGTTCAGAGAGGATCGACCAGCTCTATTGGCCGTACTACAAGAAGGACGTCTTGGATGAGAAAACCCTCACCAGGCAAGATGCTGTAGAATTGTTCGCACAAAACAACCTCAAGCACTATGAATGCACCGGAGGTCCCGTGCCACGGTTTTTCAGAGCGGCATTCCAAGGAGCCCCTGTACATCTTCCCACCTTGACCATCGGGGGTATAAATGAGAACGGTACAGATGCATGCAACGAGCTTACTGAAATAGTCTTAGAGGCATCACGTTTAACCAGAGTTGGAGAGCCATCCTATATGTTCAGATACCACCCCGGTGCTTCGCCATCCGCGCTAAGATCAGCTTATGAGACAATTCGACAGGGGATGGGATTCCCATCCTTCCAACACGAAGGCATTTCCATAGACACCCTGATACACAACTTTGGAGCAACACTCGAAGAAGCCCGAAGTTATGCCAACGTTGTATGCATGTCACCAGGTGTGACCAAGGGTAGAGGAGGACAGGGTGTACGATATGCCTCGAACTCTGTAATAAGCCACAAATGTCTTGAACTGGCCTTCTTTAATGGTTTCGACCGAAATGTGCTCCGAATGCAGTTCGGAATCCCCACCGGAGATGCTACAAAATTTGAGACTTTCGATGCACTCTTCGAAGCATTCAGGTTACAGATGAGATACGCCCTAGAAATCGCCTGTCGCGTTCGCAACAAGCAAAGGTATATGGAAGCCAAGTACCTCCAAGCCCCATTCGGCTCTTCCCTATTCAAACGATGTATCGATTCAGGAATCGATATGGTCGATGCTAGAAGTGAACCTCTAGGTAATCCATGGTGTAGCGGAGTTGTTCATGTAGATACCTCTGATAGTCTATATGCTGTTAAGAAGTTGGTATTCGATGAAAAGAAGTATACGATGGCAGAGCTAACCGAAGCACTAGAAGCCAATTGGATCGGTTTTGCCGAGATGAGACAAGAATTCCTTAATGCACCGAAGTTCGGCAACGACATCGCCGAGGTCGATGACATGGCCGCCCGAGTCTATAAGATGGTATCAGAGGAGATTGGGCGAAACATCGAGTGGGGTGGAGCAAGATGGATGGCCTTGCCAGAATCAGCATCAGCCTGGTCCGCAGCAGGACCTATGATTGGTGCCTTGCCTAACGGCAGAAGACTTGGAGACTGTCTCTACGATGGAGGGATATCACCTGGAGCCGGATTCGATAAGAAAGGCCCCACCGCAGTACTTCGGTCTGTTTCTAAGGTAGATGCCCGCAAGATGAAGCAGATACTATTAAACCAGCGGCTTTCCCCCTCACAGCTCGCTGGTGAAAAGGGTTTCCAGTTATGGCTGAACTATATGAAGACATGGTACGATCTTGGTGTGCCACACGTTCAATTCAACATGGTAGATAATGAAACCCTCCGCTCGGCCCAACGAGAACCCGAGAAATACCAGGAGCTAATCGTGAGGGTTGCTGGATATAGTGCTCACTTTGTGGAATTGAATGCCCTCACCCAGGAAGGCATCATCGAACGGACAGTTCAAGAGATCTAACAACACCACATATACCCCCCGGATACCACCGGGGGGGGCTTTTTGTTTCTAGGCCAGCAAACCCTGGCCAACATGTCTATTGTGCGAACTTATTAACATTATAACCAGCCATACAATATTCGTTGCATTACTGTCTGGACCCATCTGAAAAACATTTACAGATGGTAATCTTTACCGTATAATCTGTTACATGTATTATTACTATAGGTAATCGCCATCCTTCTTTTAGCGAAGGTCATAAATTCAATCATTGGGCTGTTTATGATCACTACACATCGTTAAGGTTACCTTATGTAATGATCTTTTCAAGCTGTAACATGGATCTCCCAACGAGACATGGTATTTGGCCGGCATCAACACCTCCTCTCGGTCAAATAGATCCAGTATTCACTAAGCCCATGGGTAATACGAGGATACTCCCACCCAGGGCACTCAAACAAACCATCTTTACCTACCTGTGATTGGTTCGCTCCTTTTCTCGACAGAACTTCCTTACCAGACCTGTTATCAAGAGGAATCTATAATCGATACATCGGTAAACTAACTAGGCTTCCGATCCATTATATTGGCAATTGGTCTACAACGAGAAGAGTTATTAAGTTGTTTGACACGAAACACGAGAGAATGGGAGAAGTACTACATCTATCCCTTTTTTCGAGGGAGCGGTACTGCAGAGAGGGCATTTGGGGCGAAATGTAGCCCTACAAACCTATTACTGAGCCCAGACCACTAGAGAGTAAGTTTAGCAAACGTGGAAGCTAAGTAAGCAGGTCCTAATATGTCAGCCATTAGGACGACACGCTTCGCGCGTCGTCCTAATGCTCGGATGATGTGGCACAGAGTAACCGTCAGAGGAGAATCCAGGTGTTAAGCCCACATACACAAGGCAAGCTTAGACAGATCTTCCACCATATCAGGAAGGACAAACAAGCCATGTCATATATTATTGTTTTGAGCAACAAAGCAATACCAGGACGCATGCAAAACACGGATGCATCCCCGTATCTCTTACCACATATCGAATCCCCTCCTTACCTCAAAGATATAAGTCATCATTACTGCACATACAGTTAGAGGCTAATCCTGGATCCTTGAGAGCGATACAGCTGGAAAGCACTATTGCATTAGACAGCTGGCACATTCAGACCCCAAGTAATAAACAGACAACGGAGGAGAAGAAATGCCAGAGCAAACCACAACTGAAGAGACTAGAGAAGCATGGTGGTGGGAAGCAGAAAAGAAAAGGTCCCCTAGGTTAGACTATTTGAGGAAAGCAGTATGGTCGAAGGGCACAACAGGAGGAGACTATCTCCCAGGAATTAAGGCTGGTCTAGACAAGGTCTATTGGGATACTAAAGTATTCAAGGAAACTGACGGACTTCCCTGGGTAGAAAGGAGAGCCAGAGCACTCGAGGCTTTGTGTGAAAATATCCCCGTCTTCATAGTGGATCATCAATGCCTATTAGGATATGGAGGTAGCCGACCTAATGAGCTCCTGTGGCATACCGAAGTCTCATATATGACCAACGAGGAAATATTCTACGACACTGGCAAGCTCTTCCCAGAAGAAGACAAAGAATGGATAAGACCCTGCCTCAACTACTGGAAGGACAAGTGCTTTCAAATACAGTGTGAGCGGCACATGAGCGAAGACGAAACCCAGGCTTTGAGAATTGGCCCTGCCTTTGGTGGCGCACACATGGATGGAAGCCGCAGTCCAGTATATGACTACTCATTCGTAATGGACCATGGTCTCAATGGAATCATCAAGATGATCGAAGAAAGGATGGAGGAAACAGAGGATATTCTCTGCACAGGCCCAGCTACTCCAAATACATTAACCCTGCATGACAAGATGGATCAGTGGGCAGCAATGAAGATCTCCGCAGAGGCTGTCATCACCTACGCCAACCGGCACGGACGCCTAGCCAAGATTATTGCAGAGAACTTCGAAACAGATCCACTGCGCAAAGCCGAGCTCCTCAAGATGTCGGAAATGGCCTACAAGGTTCCCGCAGAACCATCTGAGCATCTCCATGAGGCACTCCAATGCGAGCGGTATGTTTCCTACCCGGCTAGGTTCTTTGAGAGCATTGGGCCAGCAGGCTCGGAAAGGATCGACCAACTCTACTGGCCCTACTATGAGAAGGACGTATTGCAGGATAAGACACTCACCCGAGAGGAAGCGATTGAGCTATTCGCACAGAACAACCTGAAACACTACGAATGCACAGTCGGCCCAGCCCCTCGGATGTTCAGAGCTGTTTTTCAAGGAGCACCCGTCCACCTGCCCACCCTAACCATTGGTGGGGTAGATGAAAACGGCAGGGATGCTTGTAACGAACTAACCGAGGTAGTCCTGGAGGCATCCCGTCTCACCAGAGTAGGAGAACCATCATACATGTTCAGGTATCATCCTGGAGCCTCACCATCCGCATTGAGGGCTGCCTATGAAACCATTCGGCAAGGGCTAGGATTTCCTTCGTTCCAGCACGAGGGAGTTTCACTAGACACGCTCATGCAGAATTTCGGTGCCACTCTGGAGGAGGCTCGAAGCTACGCCAACGTGGTTTGTATGTCACCTGGTGTGGTTAAGGGTAGGGGAGGTCAGGGAGTGCGATACGCTTGTCCAGGCGTGATAAGCCACAAATGTCTGGAATATGCTTTCTATGATGGATTCGACTTGCACTTGAGTCGACTCCAAACCGGCTTGTCCACCGGTGACGCTACTAAGTTTGAGACATTCGATGATTTCTTTGAAGCCTTCAGACTGCAGATGAGGAATGCCCTAGACTTGGCTTGCCGCACTCGTAACAAACATAGATATGCAGAATCAAAATATCTTCAAGCTCCCTTTGGCTCTTGCCTGTTTAAACGCTGCATAGATATGGGTATTGATATGGTGGATGGAAGGAGTGAGCCACTAGGAAATCCTTGGTTGAGTGGCGTTGTCCATGTGGATACATCCGATAGTGTCTACGCAGTAAAGAAGTTGGTGTTCGACGAAAAGAAGTACACCATGGAAGATCTGGTCGAGGCCCTCAAGGCCAACTGGGTTGGTTATGCTGAAATGAGGCAAGACTTTCTTAATGCCCCCAAATTCGGTAATGACATCGCAGAAGTAGATGATATGGCAGCCCGCGTTTACAAGATGGTATCAGAGGAAATTGGCAGGAACGTTGAATGGAGTGGGGCAAGATGGATGGCCTTACCCGAATCAGCTGCTGCATGGTCTGCCGCTGGCCCTATGATCGGAGCCCTACCCAACGGCAGGCGTTTGGGCGACTGCATGTATGACGGAGGCATATCACCCGGAGCAGGGTTCGATAAGAAAGGTCCTACAGCAGTACTCCGGTCTGTCTCCAAGGTGGACGCACGCAAAATGAAACAGATACTACTGAATCAGCGATTGTCACCTTCTCAGTTGGCTGGAGAAAAGGGATTCCAACTCTGGTTGAATTATATGAAGACGTGGTATGACCTCGGTGTACCACATGTGCAATTCAATATGGTGGATAATGAAACCCTACGCTCAGCTCAGCGAGAACCAGAGAAGTACCAAGAGCTCATTGTGAGAGTTGCCGGATACAGTGCACACTTCGTAGAACTTAATGCTCTGACACAAGAGGGAATCATCGAGAGAACTGTCCAAGAGATTTAGTGCCAACACATGCCTCCTTCGAGTACTCGAAGGAGGCATGATTAATCTAGGAGGTGTAATCACATGGCAGAACAGGAGCTCAAGAAGATATGTGTGAACTGCGACAACTACTGCGTATCGTATAGCGAAGTAGAGGGAATATGCCGGGTCCTCCCCGGGGACAAACCCCGCCAGAGGAATAAGCGAGTGACCTTTGATATGGACGCAAGTCAGTGTACTCAGTTTACCCCTTGTGCCTATATAACCACCGATACATCACAGGTCCTCGATCAATACACCCGTACACTTGGGGGATATGAGGATGTACCAACAGACCGACTCGTCTATGAGAAGCATTCCAGGGAACAAACCGATTCTACGGAATTCTCATCCCCAGGACCTACACCGTCAACCGAACCCACACCACCCCCTATTCCAAAGAAGGAGCTTAAGAAGATATGCGTCAATTGCGACAACTACTGTGGGTCATACATGGGGGCAAGCGAGGTAGAAGGAATTTGCAGGGTATTGCCAGGAGATAAGCCTAGACAAAAGAATAAAAGGGTCACTTTCGACATGGATGCCAGCCAATGCCCCAAATTCACACCCTGCGAACACATAACAACCGATACATCCCAAGTACTAGATCAGTATACCAGAACACTCGGTGGGTACGAGGACGTACCAACAGACCGGCTGGTTTATGAAAAGCATGCGAGGGGTCAATGAAGCCATCATCCTAATCCAATCAATAGACAACACCTTGCAGTAATATCGTCTCTCATCGCTGTACAACTGTAGGCTCTGTCTATTATTTGAAGTGTACAGATGATCCTAGATGAGGGATGTCCCACAATTACATATCTCTCCTGGTGTCTCAAGCAGTCAGTATAACGATCTACTTATGGGTTGACTGTGCTAAGGGAAGTACGAGTGGGTTCCTTGTATCCAGTGATCCCCTCTACTTCCAGTCAAGATAAGAGTCAATAGCAATGATTACCAACCCACGTAGGGCTTATACCTACTCTTCTCCATCGAACAGGCTGCGCGGTGAATCGCTACTTCAGAAAAGACAGCTGATTCGACCCCGGTAAATAAATCGACAATGGAGGAAGAGAAGATGGAACAACAAGCAATAGACACTCAAGATACGAGAGAAGCATGGTGGTGGGAGGCAGGAAAGAAAAGGTCTCCCAAGTTGGATTACTTGAGAAAAGCTGTATGGTCCAAAGGCACCACTGGAGGAGAATATCTCCCTGGCATTCGAGCCGACTTGAACAAGATCTATTGGCACACAAAGGTATTCAAAGAAACCGATGGTTTACCTTGGGTGGAAAGACGTGCTAGAGCACTCGAGGCACTGTGCAAGAACATCCCGATCTTCATTGTGGACCATCAAACTCTATTGGGATACGGAGGTTCCAGACCAAACGAACTACTGATGTTCCCCGAGGCCTCCTACATCATCAATGAGGAGATTTACTACGATACCACCAAGCTCGTCCCCGATGAAGAAAAACCTTGGGTTAGAGCTTGCCTTGATTATTGGAGGGACAAAACCTACCAAACCCAATGCGAGCGCTATATCAGCGATGAAGAGAGATTTGGTCCTGGTTTCGTTTCATTCGATGCCAGCTGCACACCAGTGTACGACTATTCCTTTGTCATGGAAAATGGGCTCAATGGCATCATCAGCATGATCGATGAGAAGCTGGAAGAAGCAGAAGATACCCTATGCAGCGGACCAGCTAATCCAAACACCCTTCATCTGCATGAAAAAATCGACCAATGGCGTGCAATGAGGCGTTGCGCCGAAAGCGTTATCTCCTACGCTAACAGATTCGGACGTTTAGCCAAGATTATAGCTGAGAATTTCGAAACCGATCCTCAACGAAAGGCCGAACTCTTAAAGCTATCAGAAATCGCCTTCAAGGTACCCGCACAACCAGCAGAACACCTTCACGAGGCTCTTCAGTGCGAACGTTATGTCACCTATCCAGCTCGATTCTTCGAGAGAATCGGGCCTGCCGGTTCGGAGAGAATTGATCAACTCTACTGGCCCTACTATAAAAGGGATGTCCTGGAAGATAAGACTCTCTCCAGGCAAGACGTGATCGAGCTGTTTGGCGAAAACAACCTCAAGCATTATGAATGTACCATCGGTCCAGCTCCAAGATTATTCCGGGCCGCATTCCAAGGTGCACCAGTTCATCTGCCTACCCTAACCATCGGTGGAGTGGACGAAAATGGGAGAGATGCCTGCAACGATCTCACAGAGATAGTATTGGAAGCCTCGCGCCTCACACGCGTAGGTGAACCATCTTACATGTTTAGGTACCACCCGGCGACTTCAATTACTGCACTCAGATCTGCCTACGAAACAATCCGTCAGGGTATGGGCTTTCCCTCGTTCCAGCACGAAGGAGTTTCACTAGACACACTAATGCAGAATTTTGGTGCCACACTGGAAGAAGCCCGAAGCTACTGCAATGTTGTTTGTATGTCCCCAGGTGTTGTCAAAGGTAGAGGAGGTCAGGGCGTACGATATGCCTCGAATTCCGTTATCAGCCAGAAATGCCTAGAGCTGGCTTTCTATAACGGTTTTGACAACGCTGTGCTCAGAATGCAATTTGGAATCCCCACCAGAGACGTCACCAAATGTGAAACCTTCGACGAATTCTTCGAAGCCTTTCGTTTGCAAATGAGATACGCCCTCGAAATGGCCTGCCGCGTACGAAACAAACAGCGTTTCATGGAGGCAAGGATCCTTCAAGCCCCCTTTGGCTCCTGCCTATTCAAGCGCTGTATCGATATGGGCATCGATATGGTGGATGGACGTAGCGAACCGCTAGGCAATCCTTGGTGCAGTGGAGTTGTCCATGTGGATACATCCGATAGCCTCTACGCCCTCAAGAAACTAGTGTTCGATGACAAGAAGTACACCATGGAACAAGTGATAGAGGCACTAAAGGATAACTGGGTGGGTCACGCCGAGATGCGTCAGGATTTCCTCAACGCTCCAAAGTTTGGTAACGACATTGTAGAGGTAGATGACATGGCCGCCCGAGTCTACAAGATGGTATCTGAAGAAATCGGGAGAAACATCGAATGGAGCGGCGCAAGATGGATGGCCCTGCCCGAGTCAGCTTCGGCTTGGTCTGCTGCAGGCCCAATGATTGGTGCCTTGCCTAATGGGAGGCGTTTGGGCGACTGTCTATATGATGGAGGGATATCGCCTGGAGCAGGCTTCGACAAGAAGGGGCCTACTGCAGTTCTCAGATCGGTATCCAAGGTAGACGCCCGCAAGATGAAGCAAATTCTATTGAACCAGAGACTATCACCTTCGCAACTGGCAGGGGAGAAAGGCTTCCAGCTCTGGCTGAATTATATGAAGACCTGGTATGACCTTGGTGTTCCGCATATCCAGTTCAACATGGTAGATAACGAGACACTCCGAGAAGCCCAGCGCGAGCCAGAGAAGTATCAGGAGCTCATCGTGAGGGTAGCCGGATATAGCGCCCATTTTGTAGAACTAAATGCTCTCACTCAGGAAGGTATTATCGAAAGGACAGTGCAGGAGATTTAGTCAGCGCCAAGTGCCCCCTCTGACACATGAGGGGGCACTTTTGGACCGGATCTATGGGCGATTTTGTGGCATAAAAGCCACAAGCAAGGAATTTTGGCTTCATATATGGAGACCTATCAAGTGAACTCTTGCTACCAAGATCTACTTGGGATTTTGAGTTTGGGATTAATAACCTGGATCACCCAGAATGATATACGTGAGGTTCGGCTATATACTATTCTCAATACCTTCCGATCATATTGAACTTTCATCCAGAGAAAGACATATTCCTAGACAGAAATATCTGTTGGCACGTCTACTGCAAGACTACTTCATCTGCACTGAAATTCGCTGCCAATCAGTTTTCAACTATTCACTCACCCCAAAGCTGGCCGATCCAGAGCCGAAAGGTGGTTTCGGAAACCCCAACGATCAAATCCCAAGACCTAAACACTATCCAAATGCCAATAACCAACAAGGAGAGTTACACCATTAGGCATGGGATTTTCTCTAGTTGTTACGAATAACCATTGAGAACACTAGATCGGAGACAGCCATTGTCATCTCAGGTAGCACCGAATAAATATCACCCTGTCTATATAAACTCGTTTATGCGGGATACTAGTATTCTCAGAAACTATACGATCACTTTGCTCCCGCATAGAAGGGGTCCACCAATACCATTAGTCTCCCAAATAGCCAATGCTTTGAACCAGGCTAGCCTGGAGGCAGATCGAATCCCCTGTGGGCTATATCACTGTCATATCACGTTAGCCTCAAACATTTCCATCTAGGATGGAGCAAGGCATTGTCTCCCGGAGTAGTTTATGGACTGAGTTGATCACACCATTCATGGAGGCGGCTATGAGGACGCTATCTCCTTTGGAATGTGATGGTGTTCTTTGTCAGTATCTGTATTATTCACGCCAGAGCATCTTTGTACGCCACCCAAGCTACTCAGGACGAAACCTACCTCGCAGAACAGACCAGACTGGCAGAAGGATACTTCGCAGAAACGAGGTATCCTGACTACCTTAATCCCATACCCGCAAGATAGGAAAGGAGTAAATATGCGAATAGGGACTATTACAATAAGCCCGGTGGCCTTCTACACTCAGGCTCTATGGGACGTAAGTTATACCTACAGGATCATATTCGTAGCATGGCGAATGATTGAACTTAGTCTGATCACAGCAAGGTTCCTCTTTATCCGTGCCCCTTTCCTCCTGTTATGGACGAGATTACCTGTGACCAGAAGCATCACCCTGCCCGGATGGTATGCAGACCTGCAAGCCATACTCTCTCCCCAGAGAGAAGCAAAACTCACGGTGGCAGGAGGTAGAATTGGAACCATGCCTTTCCTTGACACCTATAAATCCCCAGAAGACGTCAGAAAGACAGAGGAGTTCCTCAAGAGCATAGTGAAGCCACCCAGCCCCATGAAGGTCATAGTAGGGGGAGTGCTTCGCGGGCTCATCACAGAATTAGGATCGGTTTATATCAAACTCTCACAGATATTGAGTATGCGACCAGAATTGCCCACCTTCTTGAGAGAGGAACTGGCTCAAGTCCAAGATAGACTCCCAGGGCTACCTGAGAATGAGGTAAAGACCATCTTGGAAAGAGAGCTAATGCAACCCGTAGAACAGGTATTCGACTGGGTCAATTACAAGTCATTGGCCGCAGCTTCGCTTGCCGTGGTACATCATGCCAAGCTACGCAATAGTAGAGAAGTAGCCCTAAAGATTCAGCGTCCCTTCCTAGAAGGCAAGGTTGCTTTAGATACAACGATCATAGTCTCAGTCCTTTTTGGAGCTCTAAGACTGTTGCTACCTCGCATACGGCGCACGGACCTCACATTCTTCACACTGAGCTTCGAATCGGCCCTTAAGAGGGAGATCGACTTCGAACTGGAGGGACATGTTCAAGATCACTGCAAACAAGCTATGCTTGCTAGCGAACAAACCGCAGACTATATGATAATCGCAGATGTTTATTTCGAATATACAACCTCCAAACTCCTCACTATGGAATATGTTCCTGATATCATACGAATCGACGAAATGTTCAGCTTGACTCCAGAGGAAACGTTTGAAGTGCTTACCATGAAGATTCCAGGATTCTCAGATGACCTATTGGCACATATTCTCGTACTAGGTTCTCGCTTCCCAATGCATCTAGCCTGGCAAGGAGAAGTGTTTCACGGAGACCTGCACTTGGGTAATATATATGCAGCCAAACCCCGCCACCCTGGAGACCACTGGAGGTTTTTCCTTTGTGATTTCGGAATGTTCGAAGATGTGCCCAGGGAGGGATTTAGGAATGTGATGCTTCTACTTTGGGGAATTCTCGGGGGAATACCCGATATGGCTGTTGATGGAATGAAAGCCATCCACTTGGAATCAGGAGGAAAGCTCAGGGAAGTAGATTGGGACAACTTGAGGGTGGCATTTGGCAATTTCTCACGGTCCTGGATCGAGCACGTACCCATAGAAGAGGAAACGTCTGGGGTACGATTACGAAGAAGCCATGGGCATGAGGGAGGCCTCACCCGACAACTGCTCAAGCTCCTCTTCGGCGAGGTAGTAGATAGCGGATTGCATCTCCCATATTGGCTTTGGCTACTACTCAAATCATATGTGTATGAGGAGGAAGCAGGCCTGGCGGTCATGGGCGGTAGCTACGACTGGCTGGCTTGGATATTCGATCAATATAGTGTACGAATCGAAAAGGACGCTGCACTAGCGTTGTTTGATAGAACCAACATATTCACACTAGACAGTGCCATCGAGCAGCTGGAATGCCCGCTGGCTAGAGGAAAAGATTACGAAAATGTCATTGAACGTATAATGCAAGAGATAGAGTGAATCTCCCCCCAGCAAGCTGGGGGGCATCTGTGGCGCGAATTCTCGCACCTTTGTCGCTCAAATTCGCTTCGCAGCGCCTAAAGACGCTGCTTGCCACACCTCCCCACGATTCATCCCCGCAGCAAGCTGCGGGGTATTCTCGCTAGATTTTATAAACCAAAGCCATGCGCTTCTTACGAAAGGAGTCGAACAATGGGCCTGATAGGACATAGTTCAAGTGCAGCAGAGGAAGAAAGGGAACGAAGGGAACAGGATGAATTCTTAGAAAGGATTTCCGCCAGACTTGGATTCATCAAAGAAAACACCGATGCCAACACTGCCTACAACTCCAATCTGCTGATTGTGGGTGCACACCTAACCCAAGTCTGTCACCCTAACGGAGGAACCTCCAAGGAGATCGTAGGCACCTATAAGGAAATTATGCGGGATCTTATAGACTGGTTCAACGTCGTGCCTCTGCGAGAGAAACTCGAGGACATCTTGGAAGAATCGGTCTGGAGCAAGTGGTCTGTCAAGGAACAACCTGTGATTCCCACCTATACTCCAAAACTTAACCGCAGACGCAGGGGCAACAGTAAGAAAGTATTCCAAGATAGCGAAACTAAAGCACCTTAAGCATATCAAGCAGTGGACATCATTGAGAGGATAGCAGCCTTCTGGCTCCTATCCTCTCACACTACCTTACGTACAGTTTCACATTCGGAAAAACGATTAGGTTCTTAGCTCCGAGACACATAACGTAGGGGTAACCGTTCACCCTCTTTCTGTCATTGCAAGCGAAGCGCGGCAATCTGGGTAGGCAAGGGGGAGGCAATCTGAACCTATTACCGGGCCTGTCTGCTATGAATCAACCTTCCCTCCACACCACACGCCAGATTGCCACGTCGCTACCACTCCTCCTAAGAAACTGGAGGTTTCTTTATTTAATAACCCGTGTTCCTCACGGGCCCCATGCTCGCAAATTGTAGATGTTACGTAATTCGAGGACAGGATTCATTAAATTGAGCAGGTGTTTTTCCTCCTAGGGCTTGATGTGGTCGGTGATGGTTGTAATAGAGAAGGTACTGCATGAGCTCGTCTT
>JAXHVC010000188.1:0-2049 GCA_034189315.1 Chloroflexota bacterium
GATCTCCATGACTGCTTGTGCATCTTATTGAGATTGTTCCAAAGAAAGTCCGCAGCCTTCTCGTCTCCGGGCTTATCACCACCCGGGACTACCCCGAAATCTGCACTGAGTAACGGGAGCTTAATGGCATCGAGTAGCGTACCAATAGTTGCATCATCCCGCATCTCAAGGTACATCTTACATTCTTTAGACCACGACTTGAGCGCACCAAGATACTCCTCATTAATCTTACCCATATGGCGCGTAAGGCCTTTAGACCCGATAGATGTTGTAATCTTGGTCTGCTCTTTATTTACTCCGAACTTAGTAGTCTCTCCCATAGCCTCCCTCGCCTACCCTTTGTGATTTGCGCCCAGATGACATGCCTGTACTGGTTGTACTGCGTAGATAGATCATCGCTCCACTAAATGCATCAACTATATCATTGTACTCGCCAGCAGGGAAGCTTGCAAGCTCATTTCTAAACTCGTCAAGCCAAGGCGCCGATCGAGGTAGATGAACACGCCCTGCTTGTACAATACCTGAAATAGCATTAGCTCGCGCTTCTTTATCACCGCGAGGTGTGACGCCTATAATCGGGATATCAAGCTCTCTTTTGATCTCTTGTATAATCGAGTGGCCCGACACCTTCTTCTCGATCACAACTGTGTATGGCATGCGATCATAGTACAGCGCCTTAACTGCCTCTCGCAGCTCTGGATATTCCAGGTGCCTCGCAAAGCAATTCGAAACATAATAATGGTCGCCGCTGACACCAATCTCGACGCATGCTGACCTACTGTGTCCCTCACCCTTTTCGAGGGCCGTGTCCCAGAACTGGATAGTGTGGGATGTACCAGGCGCATCATCATAGTATTGCCACCACTCGCGCCTGAAGATTTCGCCTTCTGTGTCAACTGGTTCTTGCTGATATAACGCCTGAAACGACCGATGGTCAAGGGCTTGTATAGCCCTCAACTCCTCAATCGGATACCTGCTTGACCATAACGCCTCACCACTCGCGCTAATAGCAGGCATCTTAACCAGAGACCATTGGTCCCCATTCGGATTGTCTCGTGATGCTTGTAGTAGTCTACCCGCCAAATCATCCTGGTGCCAGTGGGTCAAGATCAGTACAACTGCTGCATGAGGTTGCAGCCTGGTCCGTGCTACCATCGTATACCAACGCCATATCCTTTCGCGATACGTCTCACTGTACGCCTGTAGTGCGTCTTTGATCGGATCATCGATCAAGAACAGGTCAGCACCCTCTCCAGTGATACCACCGCAAACACCCGCCGCAATATATGACGGTCGGCTGTTTATTTTACCCTCGATCTGCCAGCGCAACGCACCGGACCGTGATAGCTGTGTCGGCCATAGACGCTGATACGTGGGACTCTCCAGGACCGTACGGCATGCCAATGAGTTAGTATATGCCAGATTCTCAGAGTGCGACGCGGCGATAATCTGCTTCTGCGGGTTGCGCCCGAGGTACCACCCCGGGAATCGCACTGATGCTAACTCGGTCTTACCATGCCGCGGAGGCATCATAATAATAAGGTTTTTGATATCGCCCCGCTCCACGGCCTCCAGGCTATCGGCCACTTCTCGTAGATGAGGAGCAGCATCATACCCGGGCAAGGTGTACTGCGCATAGTCGATTAGGCTACTACGCGCCTGTCGTCGTTCTAGGAGGGCTTGTGCTGCGTCAACAATGTCAATCATCATGTCCACTGTGTCTCTTGTGCTCACGGTGCTGATTTGAGCGTCTACGTGACTTTACAAGCAGTGTCAGCTCCTCGTCAGTACACTCGTCGATAGACTTATCACCCAGGTCTGGAGTCTTGACCTCTTGCTTCTCAAGCTGCCCCAGGTACTGCTTACCTAGCCAGATGAGCATCCCTACGTTGCCAGCTTGTGCCTTGTCCCACTGGAGGCGCCTCAGACTCTTACATCCTTCAGAGAGGGCCTTATTTCTCGTAGCTACGAACTGTTTATCCCTCTCCAACGCCTTAACCGAAATCCCAAGGATATAGCTCATTTCGGTCATGGTACACTGTATCTCGG
>JAXHVC010000189.1:0-3360 GCA_034189315.1 Chloroflexota bacterium
GCCCTGGGCAGGTGGGAGAGGGGGCAATTCATATCTTTGTAAAGAGAGCTATTACCGAGCAAGAAATAGAGATTCATGGGGATGGGGATCAAATACGGTCTTGGTGCTATGTGGATGACATGGTTCAAGGAATCATGCTGTGTCTCGAAAGGCGAGAAGCCATAGGACAGGTATTCAATGTTGGAAATCCTAGAGGAACTGTGACAATAGGAAGCCTGGCTGAGAAGATCATACAGATAGCTAATTCGAAGTCACGTATTATACATATTCCAAAGACATATGTTGATGTTGAGCTGAGAATCCCCAATATAGATAAGGCGACATCCCTATTAGGCTATAGAGCACAATATGATCTGGATGAGGGATTGCAGAATACGATTGAGTGGTATCGAGGGCAAATAGCATCATGATCAGACTAGCAATACCAGAAATCGGCGACGAGGAGATTGCAGCAGTAGAAGAGGTGCTAAGATCTGGTTGGCTAATTCAAGGGCAAAACGTTAAGGTATTCGAAGACACTGTGGCAGGGTATGTAGGTACACATCATGCTATATCCGTGAATTCTGGAACCTCAGCTCTATATCTTGCGCTGATTTCTTTAGGAGTATCAAAGGGAGATGAGGTTATTACCTCTGCACTATCTTTTCCTGCCACCGCAAATACTATAGAGCTGGTTGGAGCAAAGCCGGTATTTGTGGATATTGAAATGGATACATACAACCTAGATGTAAATCTGATAGAGAACAATATCAGTGCACGAACACGAGCCATTATGCCAGTTCACCTTTTTGGACAGATGGCAGATATGAAGCCCATTGTTGAAATAGCAGAACACTATGGTCTAGGGATTATTGAAGATGCAGCTCCTGCTCTGGGAGCGACATATGAGGTAAACGGTATTCATCGCAAGGCAGGATCGTTTGGAGACATAGGTTGTTTTAGTTTTCACCCTAGAAAGGTGATTACTACTGGTGAGGGAGGGATGATTACTACCAATGATGACCATTTAGCTCTCAAGTTACGGAGACTTAGAAATCATGGTATGGAAACTAATGGAACTACGACAGACTTTGTCCTTGCAGGATTCAATAATAGGATGACAGAAATTCAGGCGGCAATTGGCATTGTGCAGATGCGTAAAATCGACCAAATGGTTGCTCAACGTCAACATCTGGCGGAAGTCTATGAAGGTCTTTTCAAGGGAATACCATGGGTACATATTCCCCAGACGTTTCGCAAGTCTAATCACACCTACCAGGCTTATGTAGTAGTGATTGAGGAATCAATGCTAAGGGAGCATCTCATAAACGGTCTAAGACTTGCTGGAATTGAGACAACCCTTGGAGCATATGCTGTGCACGCCACTGAGTATTACAAACAGAAGTATTGTTATGCAGATAATGATTTTCCCAATGCGAGCCTTGTCTTTACCCAGAGTATTGCATTACCTTTGTATCCAAGCATGAGCGAGGCTTCCGTGAAATTTGTGGTAGACAGTATGAAGATGGTTGAGCAGTATGCTCGATAAACTTAAGAATCAAGGACTTACAAGCCCATATCGTATTAAGAGGTTGATGTCCAATCATTAGATCTAAATCTCGAAGGATTAGTAATACTTGCGGAGGCTGCATCTCGAGACTATAGCGTTACACCAATTATTGCCGCATCAGCAGGTGCTAAGAAGGTGTATGCCGTAACCAGGGACTCGCAATACGCTTCGGCAAAAGAGGTAGAGGGTTTAACCTATGAGTTTGCCGAATTCTGTGACGTCCAGGATAGAATAGAGGTGATCTTTCGTTTCCAACAAGGCAAGTCAACCCAGACCAACCTGCCTTTCTTGGTTATAGACATAAATTAGTAAGAATCTACGCATCTTTATGGGGGGCCGTGACGTGTTTATTAGTAATGAAAGAAATAACAACCTCAGAGAGCAAATCTTAACATATCTTGTTAGTTCAGTAATGACTGATGATGAGAGAGCCCAACTGCTCGGGCTACCTGAAGGTTGTCGGATAAGAGAGGGTGCGAAAATCATATCCCCAGAGAACCTTGTTTGCGGAAAAAACGTTTGGATTGGTGAGGGGGCCATACTGGATGCAAGTGGCCATCTAGAAATTGGTGACCATACGAGTATTGGCTTATACGTGTTAGTATGGTCCCATACTAGCTACTTAACAAATGTAACACTAAATAACGTTATTGCTAGCCCCTTAATAGAGAGAAAACCCACAAAGATCGGGCAAGGCTGTTTTATAGCGGGGCACTCCGTTATCTATCCGGGAGTCACAATTGCAGATAAAGTAGTTGTACTTCCCATGAGTGTAGTAACAAAAGATATTCCTGGTAATTGCATAGTTTCTGGGACACCAGCACGTAAAGTTAGAGACCTTGAGGAGGAGGAAATCCAACGAGAAGTCAAAAGGATTTTATCCCAAAAAGGCCTCACCAATGGAAATTCAGATAGCAGTAACTAATACGTTACAGCTGGGAAGCGTATGGCTGGCCAAGAAACGAACTAGGTTCCTAGTGAGGAGAGAAGTCTGGGAGATACCATTGATTCTGATAGGTATATCATAACATTGGACATAGATTGGGCGTCTGATTCGGTGATAGATCATGTGGCCAATATTCTTATTAAGAATGGAGTAAAGGCAACTTGGTTTGCGACTCATGATAGTGCTGCCGTACGAGAGCTTCAATCAGTGGATATCTTTGACATTGGTCTCCATCCCAATTTCGCCGAAGGAAGCACACAAGGAGAGAATGTAGAAGAAATCATGACATTTCTAACCACAGCATTCCCGGATTCCAATATGGTCAGGATGCATGGTCTTATTCAATCGTCACCATTGTTGGCCAAGCTAACCATCGACTTTGGGATCAAGGTGGACCTTTCTTTACTCTTGGTTAATACTCCGAATATCGTGCCCCATAAGATTTACTATGGCAAGGGACAAAAATCTTTGCTGAGGATTCCATACTTTTGGGAAGACGATGTGGAAAGCAATAAGCCTCGACCTTGTTGGTCGCTCAAAGACCCTCAATACCAATGCAAAGGTCTCAAAGTATTCAACTTTCATACTATTCATATTGTTCTGAATAGTATTGACAATGAAAGTTACGAAAATTTAAAAAAACACAGAAAAATTCAAGATTTGACGTTGTCTGAATTAGATACATATTTTCATAGTGGAAAGGGGTGTGGCACTCTGTTTGGAGACCTGGTTCAGTATATCTCTGAACATAAGGAGGGAGGATTGAATGTCTCAGACTTGGTAGAGGAATGGGGATAGGATTATGTCTGTGATGACGCTAGGCGAATTGAATGGCAACTATTCTATTGAGGTAGGCAGGGATGGC
>JAXHVC010000019.1:0-20761 GCA_034189315.1 Chloroflexota bacterium
GCCTTCTTCAGGATTACAGGGAAGAAAACGGTTAGATTGCTGGCGAGTATTGCTTGTATATTGGCAGCCATCGGATTTGTGGTTGGTGGTGTAGCAATACTCCTGAGCCTGGCTTGGTGGACTCCAGTGATCTTAGGTTCGGCTGTCTTCTCTTCAGGTATCTTTCTTCTTTTCTGGGACAAAGAATGGCACAAGCTGGTAGACAAAGGGTTGATTGGTATTCTTATTAACATGGCCACTTTGGTGGTAGTACTTTTATTTCAATGGCCTGATTTCGATTTCTAGGGAGAGTGTCTACTAAGAAACTAAGCTTGCTAGGGTCCTATAGAAAGAATTATGTCGCAGGTAGATTGAGGAATCAACGCGTCATCTGCTAACGACCGTTAATTGGAGTGCAGATCATATGAAATCGAAAAGGGATGTGATGGATACTATTGAAACCTATGAAGAGCGGAGATTTCCTGCGCTTCGCAATCCAACCCTTGATACCCTGGACCTGGGAAAGAAGAAACACCATATACCCCTCTTTCTAGAAGTTGATGTAACCGAGGCTCGCGAGTATATGCGTGAGTATAAAGCAAGAACTGGTAATAGGCTTTCCTTTACCGGTTGGGCAATGACATGCATAGGTCAGGCGGTAAGTGAGCACAAACATATCCAAGCAATGCGAAAGGGTAGCAAGCGTCTCATTCTTTTTGATGATGTGGATATTTCGGTTATAGTCGAAAGATCTGTGGATTCGCGGGAGAGCTCTTCAGAAACACTGCCCATGCCCTGCGTGGTGAGAAGAGCCAACAAAAAGACGGTCAACGAAATCGGTGATGAGATACGAAAAGCTCAAAAAGAATCTTTTGAAGCAGGAGATGTACAACTTGGGGCACATCGAAATGTGCATCTCACAAAGGCTTTTACGCTGATGCCACGATTTATGAGAAACGTGCTTGTGTGGCGAAGATTGATGAAAGATCCCTTTTTTGCGAAGAAAATGATTGGGACGGTGGTAGTAACCTCTATGGGCGACACTGATAAATACAACGGCTATGGATGGAGTATACCAATAGGTATCCATCCGATGGTTTTTGCCCTGGGTAACATAGCTCGGAAACCAGGTGTCGTCGGCAAGGAGATCACAATCCGAGAATATCTAAGCATGACTGTTCTTTTTGACCATGATGTTACAGATGGTGCTCCGGTGTTTCGCTTTGTCGGACGCTTGACCGAACTACTTGAACATGGATATGGCCTCGACAAGGATTCGGATGCTCTTCCGAGCGTCACTCAACCTCTGGCAGAGCCGTAGGCTTGGAAGAGTGGGAACCGCTCAAAGCGGATTGATAAAACGTTTACCACCAAAAGGTGGTATCTCCTATTCAAACATACTCAGCTGATCAAGGTGTTGATCTTCCTTCTCCTGTCTGTTGATGCAATCCCTTATTGTCTCCGCGTCTATACCAACAGTGGATACATAATATCCCCTCGCCCAAAAACGCTGACCAGTGAAATTCTTTCGGCGTCCCCAATATGCCCTCGCTATTTAAATCGCACTCTTGCCCTTCATATACCATACTACCTGTGATACTGAATACTTTGGTGGTATGGATATCCAATATGCATATGGTCGGGCATCAGATGTTCCTCTAGGACCCTACTCTCCTTCTGCAACGCCAATTCTCTCAGCACTCCACCAACTTGTTTCCTTAACTCTCCATACACTACCTTTTTCATATACTTCGGTATCCATACAATGGGAGTCCCCTGGCAAAACCAGGGGGTTACCTTAAAGAATTACCAGCTATTCAGAACTGCAGTACTCTTCTTAGAGTGAGCTTGGCGTTGAGTTCCTCTTAGCAAGAGACGATAAGGGATCCTCTTCAAGCAGGCTACATACTCCCTGAATCTTCCAATACCCCATCATAGTAATTAGCAATGGCGGTCCTTTCACCTTGGCGCTGTTTGTTTTCTCATAATTGACACTTAGCTCCAGGGATAATAGAATCACGCGCGAGTATATTGCAGATGATCAATGAAAGATAGGCAGAGACGCAATCCTGTTGACTTAATACTGAAGGCATCTCGTTCCAGGCCTTGGCAGGTCAACCTACCTTCACCGCTACCTACACCAAAGAGCGGTGCAGTGTCGCCCCTCCTGATTATTTATGGTTTTGCTACTGTTATAGCACTAGGCACTCTATTGCTTTGGTTACCAATATCAAGCGCAACAGGGGACTTCACTAGCCCTGTAGATGCTTTGTTCACTGCTGCCTCAGCAGTTTGTGTCACTGGATTGGTCGTGGTTGACACGGGCACGTACTATAGTACGTTTGGACAGGGAGTGATTCTGGCCCTTATCCAGATCGGAGGCCTTGGTATCATGACTTGTGCCGCAATCCTCCTATGGGCCTTTGGCCGTAGAATCGGAATCCGGCAGAGGTTGTTGATGAGCGAGACCTTGGGGGGAGGGGGACTAGGAGGGGTTGTGGAACTGATCAAAAGGATTACGATTTTTGCCCTAGTTTTCGAGATATTAGGAGCAGTGCTCTTCTACATCCGGTTTTCATCTGATGAGTCTATCTCTCCAGCTACTGCTGCGTGGAGATCGGTATTTCAATCTGTCTCTGCCTTCAACAACGCTGGCTTTGATATCTTTGGTGAATTTCGTAGCCTGATGGACTATCAAGACGATGCCTTGGTTCTCTTGGTAACCTCGGCTTTGGTAATACTTGGCAGTATAAGTTTCATTGTTTTCTCCGATGTAGTCAGAGTTCGACGTTTTGTCAGACTCACACTGGACACTCAGATGGTACTAATAACCACAGTGGCATTGCTAGCTGTAGGTATGATCGTGATTCTCATTACAGAGTTCTCCAATGATGAAACCATCGGGGGTATGCTGCTCCACGAGAAGTTGGTCAATGCCTTCTTCCTATCCTGTATGAGAACCGCAGGTTTTTCCAGTATTAACATGGGCAGCGTCGCTAACTATGCACTATTCTTTATAGTACTCCTCATGTTTATTGGTGGGGCTGCAGGATCCGCCGCCGGGGGTATCAAGGTCAACACTTTTGGAATGCTGATTGCGACCACATGGAGTTCAATCAGGGGAATTGAGCATGCCGGAGCCTTTGGGCGAGAGTTCAAGCCGCAACAAATAAATCAGGCGCTGGCTTTGGTGATGCTGTCTATTGGATTTGCGGGTCTCGTGGTATTGGTACTCACCATGATTGAGGACTTTCCCTTCATTAACCTTCTCTTTGAGACAGTATCAGCCTGCGGTACCGTTGGATTCTCAACAGGCATTACTCCGGAGTTATCTACATTAGGCAAGTTAATCGTCGTCGTTACGATGTTTATTGGACGACTTGGTCCTCTTGCTCTAGCATTGTCCTTCATTCAGCGGCAGAGGACAACCACTTATAGACATCCTCAAGATATGGTGAGGATAGGATAGGATAGGAGGCACATATGAAAAGGCGGGTAGCTATCATAGGACTAGGGCGCTTCGGATCCAGCTTGGCCAAGGCACTCTTCGAAATGGGACACGATGTTCTGGCCATAGATACTAACGAAAAGCTAGTCCGTAATATAGCGCCTCATGTTACTCATGCAGTCCAGGCGGATGCTACCGATGAGATGGTTCTTGAAGAGCTGGGAGTTCCTGCCTCCAATGTAGCTGTAGTAACAATAGGGGATGCAATACAGAGCAGCGTCTTGTGTACAATTCTATTGAAGAAGCTGGGGGTCCGCTATGTGATAGCAAGGGCAGACGAAGAACTCCACGGAAGCATTCTGGAGAAAATTGGTGCTAACAAGGTCGTATATCCGGAACGGGAAATGGGAATCAAGCTAGCTCATGGATTGACCTTAACAGATGTATTGGACTTCATGCCAGTCGCTCCTAGTGGGTATGGGGTTGTAAAGCTAATGGCACCTTCCTATTTCGTAGGTAAGACTATTGCTGATCTTGGTTTGGGGCATGAGGGCAAGTGGCATGTGGCACTTCTTCTCATCCAGCGTGGAAGAGAAATTCTCGTAACTCCCTCTAGAAGTGATGTTGTGCAATCCAACGATACTCTAATAGTCGCAGGAACTGATGAGCAATTGGAGAAGCTACTCACTGATGCCAAGAAATCCCATGATAAAAGATGAGCTTAAAATAAAGCGATCTCCCTTCACTTGTTTCTATCCAAAGAAACCCAGTAGAAGGCCATTCATATCATTCTAGTGACAGAATTCCACTCTTTTGCATATCCACCACCAAGCCAGCGGTAAGACTTTTCCAACTGTTATCTCTCGATATCCTGTAGGCCTTAGCGGCTAAGAAATTCCTGAAATTAGGTTCGTTGACCATAATATCCATCTTCTCCGCATACAACCTGCTGTCATCCTTCAGAACGACAAGTGCGTTTTCCTCGAGGATCTCCGTAACAAAGGGTATGTGTTTGGAGGAGATTATCGCACACCTCGACGCAGCCGCCTGCTGTACAGACATACCCCAGCCTTCCATCATGGAAGCCGAAACATAGACATTCGCGAGCGCAAATAACTGGGCTACTTCTTTATCAGTAATACGACGATCCAGAATTATGACACCATCTCTATCTTTCATACCGTATAGCGTTTTGCGTATTGTCCCGTAGATAGGGCTTTCACGATCGACATTGAGGATGAGCAGAGCATGGTCTTTATTCCTCATCTCATCAAAGGCCTTGAGGATCACAGATTTCTTCTTGGTTCTGGCAGTTCTGCTAATCTCCAGAAAGACTACCTTCGTCTTTAAGAGATTGACTATCTCCGTCTCATCAGCTCCCTTTGCTTCGGATAGTAGAGCTATGGCAGAAGAGCACTCGTCTATTCTTCTGGGGTAAAAATCCTCTGTCTTTACGCCGGGAGGCATCCACAAAGAATTCTTGACCTTTGCTCCATACTCCTGGAGGGTTCTATGGATTGTATTCGAGGTCGCTACCACACCATTGGACTCTTCGATTATTCTGTTTTCCTGACTGACTCTGAGGGGAAAGTTAAACTTCTCAAGGATATCCTTCGGAGCATCCTCAAAGTTGCTTCTTTTCAAGATGCCCAGGGAATGGGGAGTCCATACATGAGGCAGTGAGATACCCTTTCTTGCCTCAATTTCCTTCCTGATCATGCAAGCCAAGACACCAGCATCCCAGTAATGGGAATTGATGAAATAGATATCCTCTCCTGTTAGAGATATCTTCTCCGCAATTTCAAAGAAGAACTCCGTCTCCTCCGCCATGTTTCTTTCGGTCAATTCCTCCTTGCGTATGAACTCCTTCCTGCTGTCCTCCAAGTAGATAATCCGGCAGAACTTCCCCCGCGAAGGCCAGACTTTGTTGTAATATATAATACCCCTCTGAGGTTGACCAGTGACAGGGTGATTGTACCCACCTCGGTTCAGGATAGTGACTTTGTATCCCAGCTTGGTCAGAGCCTCCGCCTCGCTATTGACATAGAAATTCTGGCCACCAGTGTCAGTCGTAACATTTATCAAAGGTGCATGACTCCCATGATTGGAAATCAGAAGCACATGCTTCCTTTCACTATTGGCAAAACCTATGTGATTCTCTGTCTTTCCTAACAACTCTCTACCGACCATACTTCATTGTAGTTTTTCCTTTAATCCTATAACAACAGGACTCTAGTGATCCACGACCAAGGTTGAATCTAACATCACCGCGCTAATGCAATTCCAATGTTTTTCTCATGAAAATCTTACTGGTTTCCAATCTTGTTCTGGTACTTGTAATCATATACTTTACTCAGTCTGTACATGGTCAGCAAAGGATATGGCCACTGGAGGAATCACAGAAGAAAGGGACAAACAAAGGTATAGAACCAAACAAAGTGAGGGAGTATGAGCAAACTGGTAGCTATATGTGATGAGATTGGAGAAAGTGAAGAAGCAGATATAGTGTCAATAGGCTACCACAAAGCCATTGAAATCTTGAAGTGTAACATCGCTCCTCCTGGATTTAAGGCATCGCGAGACATATATAACTCAATCAGGGGAAGGGATGCCAGTATCACCTGTCTTGGTGCTTACTTGACAGGTGATAAAGAGCTCCTAGAAGCGAGTAGGAAAAGCTTGATATCACTCCGAGATATGCAAACCTCCCTTGGTCAGGTGCCCAACTGCTACAACCTGGATTCCGGCAAAGTCACCTACTATGCCACAGACGCAACTGCTTGGTGGATTATGGCAGTCAGGGAGATATGGTTGGCTACCGAGGCCCTCGATCTTCTCAAGGACCTATGGCCCTCGGTTAAAAATGCAATAACATGGCTTTGTTATCAGTGTTTGGATAATTCTGGATTGATCGATTCCCCTCCTGCGGCAGACTGGATGGATTCTTCGGTTCAACGATCGGGAAAGGTTTTATATAACAATATCCTCCACTACAAAGCCCTCCTCTGTACATATGAACTCAGGATAGCTCTGGGAGAAGAGGTCCCAAATGAAGCCATCGAAATGAAGCGCATGATAAATCTTGTCTTCTGGCCGGATGGAGAGGTCAGGAACTGCTGGTCATCCGGCTGGGATGCCGAATTCTACCACGAGATCATCGATATAGATAGAGAACACTATCTCAATTACCTGTCCTATGAAACCTATGATGATAGCTGCGATATTGGGGCACATTGTATAGCCATCCTCTGGGATATAGCTGATACTGAGAAACGAGACAAGATCCTCAACCATATGGATAGCCGGCACGTCGATCGTCCCTTCCCGGTAAGGGTATTGGAGCCAGTGGTAGTACAGCCGGGAGCCTCTTGGAATTCGAAGATAGATATCTATCGGCCTCGGCACTGGCAGAATCTGCCTTCTGCTATCACAATGCCGGTATTTGGCCTTGGATTGGAGGCTTCTATGTGGCAGCCCTGGTTAAGGCAGGGAGACACGTGCCTGTGCTCAGAGGGCACTGGAAAGGCTGGCGCTGGCCAACAAGGCGGGTCAAAACGGCGAGTGGGAGTTTAATGAGTGGCTGCACGGGCGAACCGGACATCCTACAGGAGCACCATTCCAATCCTGGAGTGCTTCAGGGTTCATCATCGCCTATAAGGCTGTTATGGAAGGTCTTCTCCCCTGAGTTCGGTTGAGAAGGAGCCTTCTAGTAATCAATGCAACCAGAATCTGATTTGAAATTTATAAGGAGTAACACGATGGGGCTATCGGCCCAGACCTCAGGTAAAGTGGGTCTTTTTAAGAGATACGAGGCAAACCCCATTCTGACCGCAAAAAGCTGGCCTTATCCAGCTAACGCGGTATTCAACGCAGGTGCCATGCGGCTCGAAGATGGAAAAACGTTACTTCTCTGTCGGGTGGAGGATTTGAGAGGACACTCCCACTTCTGCTCTGCCCGGTCGGAGAATGGTATTGATAATTGGGAGATAGCCCCGACGGCGACCCTGTTACCAAATCCAGACAGCAATCCCGAAGAAGTCTGGGGAATCGAGGATCCTAGGATCGTATTCCTTCAGGGTCTGGGCAAGTATGCGGTGACCTATACATCTTGGTCTAGAGGCGGTCCTGGCGTATCGTTGGCACTCACGTCCGATTTTGTTAACTTTGAACGTCTAGGCATGGTCATGCCTCCACATGACAAGGATGCAGCCTTTCTCCCCAGACGAATCAACGGATGTTGGGGCATGGTTCATCGGCCTACCACAGTAGGGGAAAACTCCCATATCTGGATATCGTACTCCCCTGATTTGAAGTATTGGGGGGATCACCGGATCATCCTCATGGCCAGGCGCGGAGCTTGGTGGGATGCAGGAAAGATCGGTCTTTCCTGTCCGATGATAGAAACACCGGAGGGCTGGCTGATGATCTATCATGGGGTTCGTCAGACAGCCTCAGGCAGCCTGTATCGTCAAGGCCTGGCACTCTTTGATCTCCAGGACCCTGAGCACTGTCTCTTGCGTGGAGATCAATGGATCTTTGGCCCCGAAGAAGACTATGAGCTGGTAGGCGATGTTGGTGGTGTGGTCTTTCTCACCGGATATACCATTCAGGATGATGGAGATACTCTCCACCTCTACTACGGTGGAGCTGACAAATGTGTTGCTCTGGCAACAGCTAGCTTAAGTGAATTAGTGAAGTGGATAAAAAAGCACGGTCAGCCTGATTCTGCGATTGATGTTTGGTTTTAGGACCTGGTACATTCGAAATCATGATCAATTAGGTGACCCAATTGGGTCTAAAGAATAGTTTATGGTAATATATTGTAATATAAGACAATTGCGTTAACGAATGGCTATCCAATCTCCAATCCAAAATAGTCTCTAACATATGAAACACGGAAACACAATTTCGTGAGAAAAACAAAACAGGAAGGAGTTTAGCATGTACACAGTAAAAGGGCATGAAGGAAAGCCAATCATAAGCACGTCTGATGGAAGAAAAGTTGGGGAGATTAAGGGATTTTATCTTGATCCACAGATCACGCAAGTAGAAGCCCTCTACTTAGGTAAAGAGGGTGTCCTTCGTCGCAAGAAGGTAGCCGTTGATGAAGAACATATCGCACTGTGGGGAATAGACGCATTCCTTGTTTCATCATCTGATATTGTGACTGATCCGCAAAACCTTCCAGAAGCAGCCGAATTCATCTTCGCAGCCGATTTCTGGGGTAGGGAGATTGAGACTGATGGCGGGACTAAGATTGGTACCGTAGATGACATTATGCTAGATAGAGATGGGAAGGTGCTCGGTTTTGCCCTGGGCAAAGTTCATGTCCAAGGGCCAATAGCGGAGAGAAAAGGTATAGGCAGATCAGCATTCATTAGCTTTGGAAGTGCCACCGAGTCCATGAAGATATCACTAGAGCGAGCAGAAGAGACAGAGATACCAAAATAATGATTAAGACGAAGTTAGCCAATAAATAGATCTTCAGCCCAGAAGCCTGTGTTAGTTTTGGAGGGGATGAAGAGTGCCGCGGAAATCTAAAAACAAAACGACCGAAAACCATACAATAGTGTTTCTCGGAGACTGGTTTATCGATGAAAGATGGCTAGTGACAAAGCGGTGCTTGCCACACAATGCGCAGGCCGGAGGATTCCATTATCTCTGCAAACAGGAAAACAGGGCAGGCACCTCACCAGCCTCGGTGGGATTACAGAACTTATGGCCATTCTTACAGACTACCTCAAAGAGAGACTGGCCAAGTACTCTTTTATTGGATATGGCGCATGGAATTCCGGTGACACTGAGGCTCTTCGGTGCCTGCTTTGCCCAGAACACAACGATCGGAAATATCGAGGGCCCTATCTTACTAACCACCTGCCAGAGATAATTAAGGAAAACTAGAGCCCTTTATGCCCCTATGATAAAGAAAGGTGCCGTTACCAAGACCTTCAACTGAGAAATCCAATAAAGGGAGACGATAGGACCTCTACAAATCGGATAATTCGCTGTTATGAGGACCATAGAGGGAAACATACTGAGTTAGCATATCAATATTACTGGGTCTTTCCTTTGTCTGATTTAACTTTGGATTTCTCTAGATTCAGGGAATTGGAAGCCCGCAATGTGATGACAGTAGTGGTCGAGGTTCATGACAGGGGGGTTGTCAATCCGGCAGCGATTCGCTCCCTCCTAGACGCTCTACCATAAAAAAGAAGCACAAGATGGTACGTACGATCGAAAGCGTATCAACCTGAATGGATGATGGAAATAGTAGAAGCGCAAATAGAAGCAAGACTGGTCGTCACGGATTACAAGTTGGCAGAACAAACCTATGGTACCAGAAGATGGCGATGTGGCAGAGAGTTAGGGCAATCATACCTGGAATTTCTTAGGGTACTGACGGGGGATCAAATCTGGGATGTCGGTAAAGAAAAACAACATCAACTTTTGAGGAAAAGTCAGAGGGCCACGGTGTTGCTTGATGATAATATAGCTATGGCAAAAGATGGGCCCGACTGTATCAATTTGTGGGAATCCGCAGGACAAAAACAGCCCATAAACATCGGTAGAACCACCCTGTTCTTCGCAGCGCTAGTAGCCCAGAACCTATCGAGCTTAGACAAGGAAAAGCCCTTCCAATCACACCTACTAAAAACCAGACCTATCGGATATCCACAGCTATCTGGTTTTTTGCATCGACTGAGCCCATCATCAACCTTGTCAAGCTAAACAAGGAGCCAGATTTTGTTTCACAGCTGAATGGCCTGATCATCAAATTGGATCGTCTTTCTACTGAAGCTGGAGATATCCTGTCAGAACCAGTGGAATCCCTGAAATAAAAGTTTAGGGAAAATTCGGATTTATCTGTGGACCAGGACAAAGACTATAAGACCTTTCGCACCATATCAGGAGTCGTCAGGACCGACCAGTATATATATGGGAGTCTCCCTATTGGATGATCTCCGGGGACCAATAGCCAAGGTACAGGAAGATGTTCTCCAGCTCTTCCACGATATGCTGTTGATGAATGGCATCAGAAGCCTGGAATTCTTTATCTCTAAGTTTGAAAACCCTCAAAAAGTTGTAGTGTCAGCATCCAATGTGCCCTCGATGGAGAAATTCCAGGAACTCAAACGCCACGTCATCTTGCCACCCCAGTGGAGAGGCAGGAAGAGGCCTCTTGACCAATTGCAGGCTGATAATCTCGTAGAAATACACATAGAGGCTCCGCCTTTATGTTCCACAGGAAAAGACTGAACAAGTATCCCTGCGACTCTTCCCTACAATCGAGAGTGAGGTAAAAATCCCTATGGAGGCAGAAGGAGATACGAAGCTCTTTTTTTATTTCGCAGTAAAGAGGCTAAAACAAAGATGGGATAAGCCATTGGTTCAAGCACGACAAAACAGTCGGGCAAGCAGGGAAGCAGATTTCCTCACAAGTCTGACAAGCAAGCGCAGAGGTGGCGATAGGAGAGAGCCCCCCATTACGTCTAATGAAAATCCAAGGATCATCTAATGAAATTTCCAGTAAGTTCTAACGTTCCTTTTATACTAGTTTTTCTATAATACGAAAAGTATTCAGCAGAAAGCGTCAGGATAAAGACAAGCTACTCTGCCGATGAATGTATGAGGGAAGCGTGACAAGTAATAATAAAGGTAATTACACATAGGAGGGTTGTGCATAATGGTAATGGATAGGTGGAGACCAAGTAGGGAAGTCATTCCGTGGAGACCTATTCGACAGATTGATCAGGTGTTTGACGATATGGAACGGCAGTTCGAGGAGATTTTTGACAGACCTTTCTTCCCAGTGACATGGAAGCGGGAGCCGCAGATAAGGGCGTGGTCGCCAGCTATGGAGGTCGTCGAGAAGGAGAACGAGTATCTACTGAAGGCCGAACTTCCGGGAATGAAAAAGGACGAGATCAATATCTCTATGGAAGAGGATACCCTCACCCTCAGGGGTGAGAGGAAGGTAGAGGAGGAGAAGAAGGGTGAGGGCTATCACTTGTGCGAACGATGTTATGGCTCTTTCGAAAGGTCTATCAGGCTACCAAAGGCAATAGAGTCCGATAAGGTCATGGCACATTATGAAAACGGGCTCCTTGAATTAACTATTCCCAAAGCCCCCGAGGCCAAACCTAAAAAGGTAGAGGTATCTATTAAGTGATTAGTCACGAGTCTCGCTTCCCTGACTTTAACAATGCAAGGTGGGATTTGTTAGCCCATAACAAAATCGACAAACCTCACCTTGTGACTAAATTGAAAGGTACTACTACAAAGACATGTGTGGGATAGTAGGAGTTATTGCCCAAGAACCTGTGGCCCCTCTCCTTCTTGAGTCCCTAAAAAAAATGGAATACCGGGGTTATGATTCTGTAGATATAGCTACTATCGATGGGACAAGGATTTGCCTCCGTAAGAACATTGGGAAACTTGATGCAGTACAAAACGAACACCACCTTGATAAGCTCCCTGGAGTAGTAGGTATCGGCCGCACTCGCTGGGCAACTCGCGGTGGTGTTACTGCGGCAAATGCTCATCCCCACTGGGATTGCTCCCATGAAGTCGCGGTGGTTCACAATGGCATACTCGATAACTATCAAGAGCTTCGCAAGGGCCTTGAGCTCAGACATACCTTCCTATCCGAGACCGATACCGAGGTTATCCCTCATCTTATTGAGGATTATATGAAGGAGCGGACTTCACTAGAACAGTCTGTGCTCATGGTCATGGAAAACATTAAAGGTTCCTATGCCCTTCTTGCCATCTCGGGATTAGAACCAGGAAAGATCGTTGCTGCACGTAAAGATAGTCCCCTTGTGATTGGACTAGATGGTAATCGAAGTTTTATTGCTAGCGATAGCCTCTCTTTTATAGACAAGACACACCAAGTCATCTATGCGGATGATGGGGAAGTCATTGTGATCACAAATAGCAAGGTCTCCTTTCTGAATGCTCAAGGCAAAGAGGTTATTAAGAGTCCTGTAAAAATAAGTTGGGAGTGGGGAGAGACAACCTACCAGGGATACGATCATTTCATGCTAAAAGAGATACAGGAAGAGCCGCAGTCGATCCGTCGAGCTGCAATACAGGATAGAAACCTTATAAACGAAACCGCCATTGATATCCTGAGGGCAAGGCAAGTGATCATAACTGGATCGGGAACCTCGCGGTATGCCAGCATTATAGGACGCTATCTCTTTGCTAAACTGTCTGGAACATTATGCGAAGTTGTTATGTCATCTGAGTTCCACTATTTTGCCGATGCGGTCGATAAAAACACGTTGATCATTGCCGTATCGCAGAGTGGTGAAACTGCAGATACTCTACGCGGGGCGAAGATGGCAAAGGAAAAGGGGGCCAGGGTCTTATCCGTAGTAAACGTCGTTGGCTCCTCTCTTGCACGATTGAGTGACAGGGTTATCTATCTCAACTGCGGGCCTGAAGTCTGTGTTGCCGCCACTAAGACCTTTGTAGCTCAGCTGTCTATCTTCTATTTCTTGAGCTACGCCATGATCAACCAACTTCAAGAAGGACTGGGCAATCTGGAAGAAGTATCTAACATACTAGAGTCTTACATTAATGCTAACGGACACAGGTTAGCAGAGATAGCAGATAAGACCAAACATCACCGAGACTTTTACTATATTGCGAAGGGTATAAACCCCACCATAGCAGGAGAAGGATCGCTCAAGCTGAAAGAGGTGTTATATCTTCATGCTGAGGGTATGCCAGCTGGAGAGTTGAAACATGGAACACTGGCACTGATAGAGCAGGGTACCCCTGTGGTGGTGATTTGCCCTAGGGACTATACCTTTGAGGAAACCCTCACTAGTGCCATAGAGGTCAAGGCGAGAGGAGGTCTAGTTATTGGGGTATCTGATGAGGACGACTCTACCTTCGATGAATGGGTGCCTATCTCTAAGGTTGAGGAGATCTTCTATCCTCTTATAACCATCGTACCTCTGCAGCTTTTCGCATATCAATTGGCGGTAGTCTTGGGCAAAGATCCAGACAAGCCTTGTAATCTAGCTAAATCAGTAACGGTGAATTGATCGAAGGTTACTTATGAGACCTATCAGCAAGATCAATCCGGGGTGGTGGGACTACACTACCCTGGACAAGGATATTCTTGACGAGGCAGCTCAATTGACTGCGGAGGAACTCCTGGGACTAAGCCGCGAGGGTTTTGCAGTGAGGTTCTACGATACCCTTGAGGACTTCTTTCTTGCCGAAGCGCTTGAGTATATTTATGCATGGCAGCAGGCCACGAGGGATCAGCCTGCCGGTATCTGCGGGCCTATAGGTCCATCCGAGCAATTGCCCCTAGTTGCCCGGATGGTTAATGAGCTAAAGCTCAACTTGAAGTATTGTCACTTCTGGGGTATGGACGAGTGGGTTATAGATGGTAAGGAGATCAGCATCGATCATCCCCTCAGCCTCGCCAAGGCAGATCTGGACCTTTGTTTTAATCAAATTCACAGGGACCTGCAGATGCCTCCGGAGAATCTCCATTTCCCAAAGGTAGATACGGAGGAATACATAGAGAGATGGAACAAAACTCGATGTGTGATAATGCAAGGGGGGCAGGGAGAGATTAAGCATTGGGCCTTCAACGACCCACCCAAGCGAGAGGGTAGGTATCAAGAACTACCCCCTTCTATAGAAGAATTTCGCGCGCTTAGCACTCGTCTCGTGGAACTACATCCCCTGAGCTTAGTGCAAAATGCCCGAACCTCAGGCGGGGGTATGATCCACGAGATACCCAGCCATGCTCTCACAGTTGGCCCACGGGAAACCTGGAAGGCCGAGAAGGTCTCTATCTGGCACCCAGGAACAGATGATAATCCATTTGGGATACGCCTTACAACGTTGATGGTATCGAAGAGGATAATCGATACCGCTGTGCCCATGTCCCTGCTTACTGATCATCCAAACGTACAATTCAATTCCTTCCGCGATGGGATAGGAATATGCCATATGCTCATGAGGTAGCGAAAGCGGTTCTGGATAGCATGACCGATGCTGACAATACTCATATATCTGATAGTAGGTATAGCGTTTCTTTCTTTGGGAGCGGACAGGCTTGTTCGCGGCAGTTCCAGTATCGCCCTCCGGCTGGGTTTGAGCCCCTTGGTTATTGGGCTGACAATCGTCGCCTTTGGTACAAGCATGCCCGAATTGGTAGTGAGCAGCCAAGCGGCTCTAGACAGACATGGAGAGATCGCGCTGGGAAATGTGATTGGTTCCAACATTTTCAATATTGCCGTGATTCTGGGCTTGACTGCCCTGATACAGCCTCTGAAGGTCAATCTGCAAGTTCTTCGTCTGGATATGCCGGCAATGATCTTCACTTCGCTTCTCTTCGTGCTGTTCTTTCGCGATCACAGCATCAACAGAGGGGAGGGGCTGATTCTCTTCCTCGGTATCCTCGGATACACAGCTCTCACTTTCTATCTCGCCCGGCGAGAGGCGAAAAAGGGAAGCGAGTTAGTTTATCAAGAAAGTATACCGAGCAAGGGAAAGAAAGTGACCACAGACTTACTCTGGATAGCGACTGGTTTCAGTCTCCTGATTTTAGGTTCCCATTTGTTTGTTCAGGGGAGTATCGATCTTGCCAGGATGTGGGGGGTCAGTGAGGCCATCATTGGTCTCACAATTGTAGCCTTGGGGACAAGTCTCCCCGAGTTGGCCACCTCTTTGGTAGCCGCTCTTCACAAGGAAGTAGATATTGCTATTGGAAACATCGTAGGATCAAACCTATTCAACCTGTTATGCATCCTTGGGATCTCCAGCCTGCTTATGCCGGTTGAGGGTACGGCGATAAGTGCTGTAGATATCGGTATGATGATTGGTACAGCTGTGTTACTTTTACCATTTATGTGGACAGGATTTGCATTGAGTCGTTGGGAGGGCTTGGTTTTACTTTGTGGTTATAGTGGCTACCTGTTCTACCTTTGGCCAAAGTGACCTTTGAGGAATGGAGTAAGAATGAAAAAACTCGTGGTGGGTATAGGAGAACTCTTGTGGAACCTTTTACCTACGGGCAGGGAGCTATGGGGTGCTCCTGCGAATTTCGCCTATCACGTTAATTCCCTGGGAGCGGATGGAACCGTTGTCTCATGTGTAGGCGCAGATGAGGATGGTAAGCAGATAAAAAAACGAATGCAGGAGTTATCTCTGAGCTGCAAATACATTGCAACTAGTCAGGTGCATCACACAGGAACCGCTTCGGTGGTATACGATTCTCAAGGCAGACCATCTTATACAATTAAGGAAAGGGTAGCATGGGACTTCATCCCTAAATCCTCGGAAATCACTAGCCTGGCAAGAAAAGCCGATGCTGTCTGTTTTGGAACGCTAGCCCAAAGGGCAATAGCATCCAACGCTACTATTCGCAGGTTCCTCGAAAACACTTCTTTAAAAGCCCAAAGGATTTTAGACATAAATCTATATGGGCATTTCTATTCGCGGAGCCTGATTGAGGAATGTCTTCGATACTGCAATATCCTCAAAATGAACGACGAGGAGTTCTCCGTGCTAAGAATGTTATTAGACCTTCATGGTACGGATATAAAAGTTCTAAAGCAGCTAACAAGTCAATATGGTATATGTCTAATTGCCGTGACCAGGGGGAAAAATGGCAGCTTTCTCTATTCTGAAGGTAAGACATCCAATCATACCGGATACCAAAGCAGTATAGTTGATACCATAGGTGCAGGTGATTCCTTTGCAGCTGCACTGGCAATGGGAACACTTCGTAATCAATCTCTTGATGCGATAAATGATTATGCTAATCGCATAGCTTCCTACGTTTGTTCCCAGGTAGGGGCTACTCCGCAATTGCCGACCAGGATTGTATCACCTATTGAACATTGGGAGGTCGATTATGTCTGATAAAGTATCACCATCCATAGTAGGTACAGAAATCCTAGATGAGGCAGAAAGGATTGTAGGAGGGGGAAAGCATAAACAAATGAGATTGATTCCCAGAGTAAAATCCGAGTCTAGTAAACAAGTATTCCACCAGGAGAATAAGATGGAAGAGCTCTGGATAGTACATCTATCCACGTTCCCCCCTAGGAAGTGTGGCATAGCCACATTTACTGAAGACCTACTTCACAGTATGGATGATCTACTGGCTCCAAATGTTAAATCGAAGGTAGTCGCGATAAACACCCTAGAGATTGTGCACTATAACTATCCTAGGAAGGTGATCTTTCAGATCAATCAGGAGAACGAAGATGAATATGTACAGGTAGCAGAAAGGTTGAATAGTACTAAAGCAGTAAAACTGGTGAATATTCAGCATGAGTTCGGCTTATTCGGAGGTAATTATGGCGCTCACCTTATCTCATTTGTGAACAACTTGACAAAGCCGATGACCATCAACTTTCACACCGTTATCCCCAATCCCAATGAAGAGATTTGGAGCGTTGTGAGAGCCTTGGCCAAAAGAGCTAAGAGCATGACCGTGATGACTAGACGATCAAAGACTATCCTTGTAGAGGACTATGGGATTGACGAGGATAAGATCTGGATCATTCCTCATGGAATTCATTCCAGGCCTTATGGATCCAGCACAAAGACTAAGGCAGCCTTGGGATTAGAGAACAAGATGGTAATATCTACCTTTGGGCTACTCAGCAGAGGTAAGGGGATTGAATATGTTATCGAGTCACTGCCACAGGTCACTCGTCAATTACCTAACTTAGTATACCTTATTCTCGGGGCAACACATCCGTCAGTGCTTATAAAAGAAGGTGAAGACTACCGCAACTCGCTGATACAAAAAGTCTATAGCTTGGGACTAGCGGAGCATGTCAAGTTTTATAATAAGTACCTGGACAGGAACGAGCTATTAAAATTCCTGAAGGCCACAGATATCTACATCTCTTCTTCGCTTGATCCGAATCAAGCAGTTTCGGGCACATTATCTTATGCCCTTGGTATGGGAAGACCCGTCATCTCTACAGCCTTTGCTCAGGCGAATGAGGACGTAACCGCAGAGGTTGGACTCCTGGTTGATTTTAAAAATTCTTCAGCATTCACCGAGGCAATAACTAAACTCCTCGCAGAAGAAGATTTAAGGATACAGCTTGGTAGGAATGCATACTTCAGAACACGACGAATGACCTGGCCTAACGTCGCACTTCAATATGCTAAGGTCTTTTCGGTATGCGGTTTAGGGCTGAACCAGCCAATTGAGCAGAAGACCTTCCCGAAGATGAAACTGGATCACCTTATTCGGCTCACCGATAGCTTCGGTATAGCTCAATTTGCCAATGGGATCAAGCCCGACCATTCCACTGGTTATACAATGGATGACAATGCGCGAGCTCTAATAGTATGTGGACTATACTATCATAAGCTTGAATCGGAACTAACCAACGCTTTTACCCTAGCACAAAAGGAGAAGGTGCTAGGTCTGATAAACACCTACCTAGGATTCATCGAGTTTGCAGCCGGCGAAGAAGGGTACTTTGAAAACTATGTAAGAATAGATAAATCATTGGATTACCCTTCAAATAGAGAAGCTAACCTAGATGATGCCACCGGCCGTGCTCTCTATTCTCTGGCACTGACTTGCACTATCGACTTGCTTCCTATGAGTGTGAGGATGAGAGCCCTCCGACTCTTAGAAAGTAAAGTGCGGGATGGTATTAGTCTCAACTCCCCCAGAGCAATAGCTCATCATTGCAAAGCGCTCTACCAGTTGATCAAGAGCGGGAAGAAGATCAGTGATATTGATTGCATGAACATACTGAAGAACAATTGCGATCAACTGGTTTCTCTCTACAAGGATAGCAACTCTCCAGAATGGCAATGGTTTGAGATCTATCTCACCTACTCTAATGCAGTAATACCAGAGGCCCTCCTCCTAGGATATAAAGTTCTGGCGAATACTGCCTATCTAGAGATAGGGAAAACGACAATGGATTTTCTTATTAGAAAGACTTTTGTTAATGGTGTCTACATGCCTATCGGACAGGACGGATGGTATCACAAGAATGGTAGGCGATCGCATTTCGATCAGCAACCAGAGGATGTGACAACAATGGTCTATGCACTACACACCCTCTACTCCATAACTAGGGATGAGGAGTACAAACGGCTAATGTACAAGGCCTTCTATTGGTTCCTAGGAGATAACAGCCTTAATCAGGTTGTTTACGATCGTAATACGGGCGGATGCTACGATGGTATAGGACAGAATGCTATTAACCTAAACCAGGGAGCAGAGGCAACGATTTCTTATCTGCTAGCAAGGCTTGCCTTTTAAGAACAGACTTGGGATAGGAGAAAAGGCAGTGTTTGTAAGAAGAATAAATCGAATATTTCGCAGGCAAGAAAAAGACCTTAGTAAGAATATGATCGAATTCGGTTCCTTCCGAAGCCTTCAGCCGATTATACATTCCCTTTGTCTAAACGGTAACCTTTGCATCGATCGTTACTATATTAACGAGTTTATATCACAGCATAACAATGATATCCGAGGCCACGTGCTAGAAATCGGGGATGATACCTACACCAGTTGGCTTGGAGGAAACAACGTTACCAAGAGCGATGTTCTTCATTTCGAAGATGGCAATCCAAAAGCAACCATTGTGGCAGATCTAACCCGGATTGAGTCTCTTCCATTAAACACATTCAATTGTGTCATATGCACCCAAACGCTTCAGTATATCTACGATGTACGGAGAGCAATACGCACACTTCACTACATATTGAGGCCTTGTGGCGTAGTGTTGGCCACTTTTCCTACTATTGCTCACATCAGTCGATATGACCTAGAACACTGGGGAGAATATTGGCGATTCACTGGTATGGGAGCCAGAAGGCTTTTCGAAGAGGATTTTTCACCTGATGATGTGGAAATAAAATCCTATGGTAATGTACTAACAGCTATGGCCTTCCTGCATGGGATACCTGCAGATCAGCTCAGCCAAACTGAGCTGGATCACTGTGATCAAGATTACGAGGTACTCACAGCAGTACGAGCGGTGAAAGGAGAAAGCTCATGGCCTATTACCCAATAAAAAAACCAAAGGATCAGGAGGGTGAAGTCCTCAGTAAGAGAATTGATAGAGGGCAAACAATCGGTATTCGAACTGCTGCTGTAATTGTAGCTCACCCTGATGACAAAACTCTATGGGCAGGGGGGACTATACTCTCCCACCCGGACTGGCGGTGGACAGTAGTGGCGCTATGTCGTAGAAACGACTTCGATCGTGCTCCAAAGTTCAGACGTGCCCTAAAAGAACTAGGGGCAGTTGGCGACCTTGGTGATCTCGATGACAGTCCAGACCAAACTCCTCTCACCGATCACGCGGTTCAGCAAATGATTCTCAACCTTCTTCCCAATAGAAGTTTTGATCTAATCATTACCCACAGCCTGAAGGGTGAATACACTACTCATAGAAGGCATACTGAAACTAGCCTGGCAGTTTCAGCTTTATGGAAACAAGGCGATCTGGTTTCCCCCGAGCTGTGGATGTTTGCCTATGATGATGGAGGAAGACATCATTTACCGCAAGCAATACCTATAGCCAACCGGATTGACAAACTATTACCCCAACAATGGATGCAGAAGTATCGTTTAATAACCGAGGGGTATAGCTTCAGACCCTTCAGTTACGAAGCGAAAACCACACCAAAGACAGAGGCTTTCTGGTGCTTTCGATCCCCACAAGCTATCGAACAATGGTTTAATAAGGAGGGAACGAGACTAATATGAAAGTTCTAGTTCAATATGATTACCCTCCGCCGCCTGGGGGATTGGCTACCCAGGGGAACCTGATCTATAGAGGACTCAAGGAACTGGGTGTCGATGCTTATGCCGTAAATCCCGAATCTTCCCAAGAAAAAGAATGGTACTACAGGTGGTTCGAACCAGATATGGTGGTAGGAGTGGGCTACTGGGGACATACACCCCCATATGGTACTTCACCCCCAACGTTATGGTGTACAACCAATTCCATGGTTGGTGGCCGACGGATACATGGCAACCTACCACGAGATATTGAACGCTTTGCCTCTTGTCCTAGTTACGTCCAAATGGGTCAGGGATGTATATGTGCGCGATGGTACGAAGGAAGAAATAATAGAAATACTGCCCGTGGGTGTGGATACGGATTCCTTTGTCCCGCGGGACAGAGAAGATCCAAAGATATCGACTGTTCGGGAAGCCTTCGGTGTATCTCCAGAGCATATTATGATCCTTACAATAGGTGGCGATGCCACATCCAAAGGGGCTTAAGAGGTAATGCAAGCTCTAGCTATCATCGACCACAAAGCCCCTGACTGGAAATATGTATGTAAGGTCTGGCC
>JAXHVC010000190.1:0-4861 GCA_034189315.1 Chloroflexota bacterium
ATTGTTTTATGTTTTTTTGTCACATGATAATTCCTTGACATCCCCTATGCCCCAGTCGAGGCTAAAGCCTCTCCCACAATTGCATCTACTGTGGGATGCCCTTTAGGGCCGATTCTTCCAAGAGTCACTCAATGCTATTGGCTTCCAGATGATATTAGGGAATAGTTGTTGACATAAAGATGTGTAGTTTATGCTGTTTTGTTTTGGCAGACAGTGTGTCTGTCATAGCGGAACCAAGAATCAACACCCACACCGACTCGCAACATGGTCCAATAACGTGATAGTCTATGTGCTCAACAAGCCAATCTTCCCAAAATACATCAATGGAAGGTGATTGATGGATTTCAAATATACCGAGGTGCAGGAATCTACGCGAAAGATGGTACGAGAATTTGCAGATCGAGAGCTTGCTCCCGGCGCAGCGGAACGGGACCGCGATGCACGGTTCGATCCCAATCTGTATAAAAGGCTGGGGGAATTGGGCATATGTGGCATGAGGTTTCCCGAGGAGTTCGGCGGATCGAACACGGATTTCCTCTCATGGTGCTTGGCACTGGAGGAAATTGGGCGGGTGGATCTATCTCTCTCCTGGACACTATTTGTGGGAATCGGAGGTGCGCTGCGCGCAGTGCGTAGTGGGGAGGAGCAAGGGCAGCGATGGAAGGATTCTGTGATAATACCAACCGTTCGAGGGGAGGCACTCTGCGCCGCCGGCATAACCGAGCCAGGGGCCGGATCGGATACCAGTGCTATTCAAACCGCTGCAGTTGAGCAAAATGGTGAGTGGGTGATAAACGGTACCAAGGTATTGAGCACCAATGCAGGATCGGAGCTGTGTTGCGCAGCAACTGTGGTTTGCCTGACAGACCGAGAGAAGAAGGAGTTCACCACCATCATGGTTCCCACCGGCACTACCGGATTTTCCACCTCGGCCCCCTATCGCAAAATGGGATTGAAGTCATCCTATACCGGCGAATTGGTGTTTGAGGACTGTCGGGTGCCGCTGTCCTATGCCGTATCGGAAAAGGGGCAGGGGCGCAAGAAGACGGTGGAGTATTTGGCAGAAGGGCGCATCCAACTCTCTTCCACAGCCATAGGATTGCACCAGGCTTGTGCCGATGAATCCCTGAAGTATGCCAAGGAGAGGGTGGCCTTTAAACGATCTATCTCACAGTTTCAGCATGTTCAGGCCATGCTGGTCGAGATTGCCTTGAATCTGGAATTGAGTCGACTACTACGTGATAAGGCAGCTACAATGGTGGACGATGGGGAACGAGTGATGCAGCATGCTTCCATGGTCAAGTGGTTTGCCTGTGAGAGCGCTATAAAGGCATCCAAGGATGCTCTTCAGGTATTCGGAGGTATTGGCTTTTTGGACGAAACACCTGTATCTAGATACTACCGTGATATCCGTGCCGCAACTCTTGCCGATGGTGCCACTGAGATCCAGAAGTGGATCATTGCCCGAGAGTTGGGGTGCTGAGGTAAGGAGGCTGAGTATGGCATATGAGACTTTGATCTATGAGAAGGAAGGCCACATAGCCAGTGTCACACTTAATCGTCCTCACCGTCTGAATGCCATAGATACGCAGATGCGGATGGACCTGTGTGCCGTGATGGACGATATCGAATCAGATAATGATGTTTGGGTGGTTATCCTGAGTGGTAATGAGCGAGCCTTTTCCGCCGGAGCCGACTTGTTGGAGGATAACAGAGCACCAGACTGGTTGGCGCAACTGCAACGCGTGTTTGATCGAATCGATAATCTGGAAAAGCCGGTGATTGGCGCTATAAGTGGTCACTGTTTGGGTGGAGGTTTGGAGTTGGCGCTCTGCTGTGATCTACTGGTGGCTGCAGAGACGGCGCGTTTGGGGATGGCGGAGATAAAGATTGGGGCACTCCCTGCTGCCGGTGGAACACAGAGGCTCCCACGGTTGATCGGAATACCTCGGGCCAAGGAGTTTATCTACACCGGTGACCCCATAGATGGCAATGAGGCTCATCGTATTGGCTTGGTCAATAGGGTGGTACCACCAGATAAGGTGATGGAGGAGGCTAGGATGTTGGCCTCTACACTCTGCGATAGGCCACCCCTCACCATGAGGGTGGCCAAAAAGTGCATTGATATTGGCATGCAGATGCCTCTCCCTGCTGCACTGGAATGGGCTGATAGGTGTATCGCTGCCCAGCCTCCAACCAAAGATGCTGAGGAGGGAAGACTCGCGTTCCGTGAGAAGCGCAAACCAGTATTCAAGGGAGAATGATTAGACCCAAGGAGGAGTTTGCAGATGACGAAGAGTCAAGTTCCGCTACAGGAAGGTTGGTATCATATACCAGACTCGCCCTCGGATAGGGGGTATCTCATTGGCACTAGGTGCCGAGATTGTGGAGAGGAGTTCTTTCCCAAGAGAGTCTACTGCGCAGCTTGTACCAGCTCCAATGTAGAGGAGAAAGCCCTGAGCACCAGGGGCAAGATAGATACTTTTACGATCTCCAGATTAACACCACCGGGATCTGTCATGCAGGCTCCCTATGTACTGGCCAAGGTTGAGTTGCCCGAAGGGCCACTGGTCACCACAGTGATCACTGATTGCGATCCGGAGAAGGTGACTATTGGCATGGAAGTGGATCTGCAGATAGAGAAGGTGAAGGAAGATGAGGCAGGAAACGAGGTAATGGCCTATGTATTTAAGCCAGCATGAAGGGAGACTGCGATGAGAGAAGTTGTCATTCTAGGCGTGGGCTTGCACCCATTTGGGAGGTTTCCCGAAAAAGGCGTTGAAGAACTGGGTAGAACAGCCATTGCCAATGCCCTGGAGGAAGCCAATGTCCCGTTCAAGGATATTCAAGCAGCCTATGTGGGCCATGTTTATCAATCGATGGGCACCGGGCACAAGGTGGTCACCGAGTTTGGTATGACGGGAATACCTATTATAAATCAAGAGGTTGCCTGCACTAGTAGTACCCAGGGATTGATGAGGGCTGCCTATGAGATTGCCTCCGGATTGTATGATGTAGTCCTGGCGGTGGGTGTGGAGAAGATGCAGCGCGGATTGCTCGCGGGAACCACGCAAGCCGGGAGCTTCGAAGAAGTAATGGGCTTTGCGGTGATGCCCGCTGCTTATGCCATGAAATCCAGAAAACACATGCAACTCTATGGTACTACAGAGAAACAGCTTGCCATGTGCTCGGTCAAGGAGCACAAGAATGGAGTTCTCAATCCCAATGCCCAATACCGCAAGGAATGCACGGTGGAGGAGGTTCTGAACTCCCGAATGATTGCGGATCCTATTACGTTGCTGATGTGTTCCCCCACCAGCGATGGCGCATCGGCAGTGGTGATCTGTGCCAAGGAGAAGGCTGCACAGTATGTGAGCAAGCGTCCAATAACCATAGCTGGTTGTGCAGCTAGCTCGGGAAAATATCATAAGGGGGAGGATTCCGAGTTCAGCGCCATGGCAGATGTCGGCGATCTGGCCTATGAAAAGGCTGGGCTTGGCCCTCAAGATGTTGATGTTGCCCAGATTCACGATGCCTTTAGTCCTGCCGAAATCTTCACCCCCGAGGCCTTGGGATTTGTCCCGGAGGGGGAGGGTGGGCCATGGATCGAGCGAGGTGAAATGGATATCGGGGGCAAGATCCCCATCAATACCGATGGTGGATTGGTATCTCGAGGGCATCCCGTGGGTGCAACCGGATTGGCCCAAATAGCTGAGATTGTATATCAATTGAGGGGTGAGGCTGGTGCCCGACAAGTACCCAACGATCCCAAGGTTGGCCTGTGTCACAACGCTGGAATCGGCGGCATGATGGTCACCATTCTCAAGAGATAACAAACCTAGGTTGGGTTGAGCTGGGCGAATCCCAACCACGAATGTCGTACATGATTATTGGGTTTCAGCCTTTTGAATCTAAACTACAGCCGTGTTTTATGCTTGCCCCGGACTTGATCCGGGGCAAGATCTATCGATCCACCGTCTAATCCGTACAAATCGGCAAAGCCGAATCTCAAAACGAATCCACAATCCCAATTCCCTGAAGAACATAAAGGGACTAGCTGTATTCTGCTAAGTATCATCACATTCCCTGGCCTCAATGGGCCATATTTCAGCTATTTGAATCCTAAAGATGGATAATGTGTTTCGAATTCCGATATTAGGATTTTGGGTTGTTTCTCTCCCACAAAAGACTTGAACTTCTGTACACGATGTTCAATATTGTTAGGTTTGAGTCCCTTCACCTCCACCTCTTCGCATCATTGATTCGGGGCATAAGTTAGGAAAATTAGAATTGACAGCTTTTTGATGTGTGATAACGTATGATATTGGATGATAAACGCTTTTATGTGGCAATCCTGAACTTAAAGACGAATTTCCCAGTATCTGTAGTTAGTGTTATTTATACTATACTCTACCTCATAAATGACGTATAACTGTCTGTAATCTAATTTATTCTCTATTGATTGGTAATATTGCTAATTAATAATCAGTAATGTTACAGAATCAATCTTATGGAACTAAGTATGCCTGTAAGGTGAAGCATCAGCCTTCACACTTGCATTTAGTAGCTAGTTTCAGAGAAATGAGAGGAGTGATGAGAAATGAGGAGATTATCCTGGAAGCCCTTAGTAATCACAATCCCTATGGTTGTAGTTTTGATGGTGGGTGGCGCGCTGGCTTATGGACAGTTGAACACGGATGGGTCAACGGGAGAGGTAAGCCAGGAGAGTGGCATCTCGTTGGTACAACCTGTCTTTGCAGATAATGGTACTGGAGCCTTTCCTGAGGATGAGGCGGGATTTACTGCCTATTTAAATGCTGGTCAGGCAATAGACCTAGAAGAGATTGGAACGTGTTTCTCG
>JAXHVC010000191.1:0-30862 GCA_034189315.1 Chloroflexota bacterium
TATCTTACGCCTAGTGAATTTAGCTTGCAGTACCAGCAAAAGATAAGTTCAAAGCCTCTTGCTATCAATCAGGAGGAAGTCGGGATTCTATCATCTTAGGTGGTACTGAAATCGGGGGCACCTCAGGTGAACAGTTACAGAAAAAGACTCTTTTACGATGCGTAGCTAATAGCTCCTCATATTAACATTTCCTAGTGTCACTCTCGGGGGAGCAAAGGACTCTGTCGCTTAAAAGAGTATAAGCGATGGGGAGCATGCTATGGGAAAGAACAATCAGCATTGTGTTTCTTACGGAATTGGAAAACAGCGGAACAAACCAATAGCCCCTGATTGATCCCATGATTTCTAGAAATCGCACAGGGGCTTGTTACCGTCCATGCTATGTTTATTCAAGTGACACTGCTATGTGCCCATTGTAAATACAATCTGCCACTAGCTATCTCCTCCGCCGTGTTTCAAACGCGGCCATGATGGACGCTTCTTAATCAACTGCGGATTGTGAGCCATCCATAACACTCCCAATAGAGCCCCCTTACCATAACCTTCCTCAATCTCCAGTAGACGCTTTTGTATGTCCTCAAGTATCTTGGCTTCACGTGGATACCATGCTTTTAACCTATCCTGTGAAGCTGAATTATACATTATCCGGCTTGATACAATCTGTCTTCTGGCTTGCTCCCAATCCATGGACGATCCCCCACTAGCAGCTGAGGAATACATCGACCTAAGCCGTATGGCTTCCTCATCTGGATTGAATATACGTTCCATGTTATCCATGTATTCCATATTCATTGCCTCCATTTTCTACTTGACTTGCACCTAGTATGGGCTAATGGTGCCCCAAAACTGCCACCACTCCCTTTTCACCATACTTATCCTTGACATCTTTCAGGTTCTTTTCTAGATCCTTCATTATCTCAAGGTCTCTGGAGTAGCGCCTTCTGAGAAGGTCCTCTCGCTGTGACTCGTCATAATGACTCACTCCTTCTATCTGATCAAGCTGATCTTCTAACTGTCTCCAGTCCTTGATCGCCTCTGATTCAATTATCCGTCTGTCTCTGTTGATCACTGCATTTTCGGTCATTTTCTGCACCTCCTTCCCTATTACTCAACCATTGACAGTTTACGTTCCATCTTTAATAACGTATGTGATCTTAGTCACGTTAGTACTGTAACTACTACAAGTCGAAAATGGCACAACAACACAATTACAGATACTTCCAAGAAGTTTTTGTGGATATACTTACAAGCTAACGTATTGAAACCGTTAGGTCTAATGACTAGTATTCAGAAAGTAAAAAGTATTTGATAATAGGGTGTGCCCTAGAAAACTCTGTATTAAATGTCTACAAAAGTTATTATGGGCACACCCTATTGCGTTTTTATCCGAATTTACACCCGACATTTATATCAAGATTCATCAGAATCTCAATCCAACTCCGGGTAGCATTAACAGAGCCCTTAAAACTCTGGGATGATTTATCAATCCGGTTTTGACGAGGACCTGAAGTAAGCTTGCTTTCCAGTCCATCCTAGTACCCTCCTTTCTTCGTCCTTCGATAGGAATTGTATAGTGAGGATACGCATCCGTATGTGACATGAATCACCAAGCCGAGCTGCTACTTCAAGAATCCCGGACATAGGAGATGGTGATTAACACGTAGAGAGCGAGCGGGGCATTATCGGTTTAGGAAGATGGAATAACCATTCATTTGATTGTGTGTTTCATGAAGTGTTTATTCTAAACAGGACAATATCAAGGGATCTCACTAATTCAAGACGGGGTGATTAGACAAAATGTAAAAGAAAGGTCTGGCAGTATCAAGGGAACTGAATTACATACTAAGGAGTATAAGATAATCCGGAGGCAAGAACTCTCTACTACCTTTCTTCGATGATTACTAGATAGCCACAGCTGATGGCTTGATTCGGGCACACGGCCTCGCATTGAGTGCACCACCCACATGCTTCTGTTTCGATCACAGTGACTACATTCTCGATAACTACGAGGGCACCACAACTGCATACGCTAGAGCAAAGTCCGCAGCCTCTACATTTCTCTGTATCCACTACTGGCATGACAGTTTTAGACATTGCCCTTCCTCCATATTTATGTTAATACTAGTCCATACTCGAATTCAGTGACAATTGTCTCAAACCGCCGATTCTACAAGATTAGCTAGCGCTTCCTTATCTGCAATTACGATCTGGTGACGATCCATGCGTATGGTCCCCTCCTCTTCCAATGCCTTAAGAGATCGCCCAATTACCTCTCTTGCAGTACCTGCCATGGCCGCCATATCTTGTTGAGTTAGATGGGGTTTGGGTCCCTGTTTATCACCAGCATATTCCAGTAGTATCCTTGCAACCCTGCCGATCACATGACGGAAGGATAGATCTTCTACAAGTGACAATAGATGTCGCACCCTTCCTGCTAACACTGTGGCCACATTTAAAGCCACTTCGGGATAATCGCGCACTATGGAATGCATATTGTCTCTGCTGATTGCATAAAGAACAACGGGCCCCATCGCCGCAGCACTCGCAGGATTAGGCTCCCCATCAAAAACAGAGACATCATTGAATGTTAATCCAGGTCGTGCAATACCAATGATCTGTTCCTTTCCTTCAGCAGACGTCTTGAATACCTTCACTGCACCCGATACAACATAATAAAGCATCTCAGGGGAGTCATCTTCTAAGACCAGTAGCTCACCCCTGCTAGCTTGTTTCTCCACCACTAGTTTCTTGATCGATTCAAGCTCTCCCAAGTCTAGCCCGGAGAAATATGGAATAGACTGTAGTTGTTCAATCTGTACACTCAAGACATGTATCCTCCCTAGGATAAACAAACTACCAAGTTATCCCTATCAATTCACCCATCTTTCCATCATCATCTAATGAACATCCTGAGCACCGAAATCCAGAGAGTCGTCCATAGTAGACAGATCCCCAGTGGGCAATCCCAAATCCCATGCCTTTAAGACCCTCCTCATAATCTTGCCGCTCCTTGTCTTTGGCAAACCACATCTGAACTCAATTTCCCTAGGTACTGCATGAGCGGCAAGACGCGTTTTCACATACTTTGTTAGGTCTTCCTTCAGTTCTTCCGATTCGTCGATTCCCTGACGTGGACATACAAAGGCTTTTATAATATGTCCCCTCAATGGATCTGGCTTACCAATCACTCCCGCCTCGACTATAGCAGGATGCTCCAACAGTATACTTTCTACCTCAAATGGTCCAACCCTCTCTCCCGACGTCTTGATAACGTCATCAACTCTGCCCTGAAACCAGTAGTACCCATCCTCATCTCTATAAGCAGAATCTCCCGAGATGAACCATGGCCCAAACGGGAAATACTCTTTGAATTTTGCATCGTTTTTCCAGATCCGACGCATCATTGCTGGCCAGCCACGCTTGATGGCAAGATTTCCAATCTGTTTGGGGCCCAATTCCATACCATCATCATCTAATATAGCTACAGTCACTCCAGGAAATGGCTTCCCCATTGATCCTGGCCTAATAGGAAGGGAAGGGTAATTTGCCACAATTTGCATTCCGGTTTCAGTCATCCACCAGGTATCATGTATGGGCATTCCAAGTATTTTTTGAGACCATTCAATCACCACAGGATTGAGTGGTTCACCTGCGCTGAATATTAGTCGCAGACTGCTCAAGTCATACTTCTTTGCTACACTATCGTCTAGTGTCATCAGACGACGGAATGCGGTTGGCGCACTATACCATACTGACACCCTATATTTCTGAATTGTAGTATACCAAGCATCTGGATCAAACCGTCCACCTCGAATCAAATTAGTCGCGCCAGCCAACCATGGGCCATAAATCCCATAGGATGTACCTGTCACCCAGCCAGGATCTGCGGTGCACCAATAAACATCATCGTCTCGAAGATCCAGTACCCATTTTGTTGTTTGTAGATGACCTATCATGGCATTATGAACGTGAAGTACTCCCTTTGGCTTGCCAGTGGATCCGGAGGTGTAGTGCAATATTAGTGGATCTTCACGCTGCATCCATTCGATATCAAGATCATCCGAAGCCACACTCATCTCTCGATCATAGTCTATCTCCCCATCCCCAATCTCACCATTCGAGCCGACCACAATGATATATTTTAGTGAGGGCAAATCCGCTTTTGGAATCCGATCTTTTAGCTCAGGGGTGGTAACTACTGCGATTGCTCCACTATCAGCAAGCCTATCCTTCACACCCTCTTCCATAAATGCTTCGAAGAGTGGGCCAACCACTGCTCCAACTTTGGCTATTCCGATCAGACTAATATATAATCCTGGAGACCTAGGCATGAAGATGAACACCCTATCACCTTTTCCAACGCCAAGTGTTCTCAAGACATTACCAAATCTGTTAGACATCATGCGCATTTGGTCGAACGTATATTCAACCTCCCCTTCATTATCGACGAAGTAGAGTGCAACCTTATTCCTACGCTCCGTATTGCAGTGTCGATCGATGGCCTCATGGGCTATATTGACCTTTCCAGTCTTATACCAATCGAACTCAGCCTCTACTTGATCCCAGGAGAATCTCGAATACTCATCATCATAATCTTTAAGGTTAGCAGAAGTACCCATGGGGTGTATTATGTCAAAACTCATCAATATCACCTATTCAGACATATATAATCATTTTATCTGCTGAAATTGTACAATACTTCGACTACGCCACTCCACTATCAATCACAATAGAGCCCTGTTTATCTCCTCAGCAGCAGAATACACAATATCTACTTCAATAGCCTTCGTCTCATCAGTACTAATGATAAGCAAAAGAATATGGTTGCAATGCATACTATTACTAAGAGTTGCCAGATCATGCTATAACCAAATTCACCCTGGACCAATGATCTAGTGATATTTGCCACAGGAGTTAGGGGAGCGACCCAACTTAGTCTCTGTACTATGGTGGGAAAAGAGTCCAGAGGAAAGAATATGCCACTGAAATAGAACATGGGAGTAATAATCAGAGTGAAGAAGTAATTGAAGCTGCCAATCGAGGGAGCCAATGATGTGAAGGAGAAAGCGATAGAAGCGAACATAAGTCCTGAAAGCATCCCAAGGGGAAGGACTAGTATTGCCCACGGGGTATGAATGAGCCCGAATAGAGTAGCTATCGTAAGAACAGCTGTGGTGGTGATCATGGCACGAGTGGCACCCCAGAATATTTCTCCTGCAACAACATCTTCAATGCTCAATGGGGTGGCAATGATTGCATCATAGGTCTTTTGGTATTCCATTCGTATGAAACTACCATAGGTGCATTCAAAGCTAGCACTAAACATAGCATAACCAGCAACAATTCCAGGAGCAATAAACTCCACATATCTCTGGCCATCTACCATACCCACATAGGCACCGAGGCCAATGCCCATAGCTAGGATTATGAGAATGGGCTCTGCCAGGAATCCTGGTATCTCACTCCGCCAGAGTTTCAGGAAGACATCCCTATTGCGCTGCCATACGCGGAAGGCACTCGGTGAAAACCACCTCATTCCTGAAGTGACCTTCCTGTGAGACGCAGGAATACATCTTCTAGAGAAGGAACCCTACGACTCACCACCAACAAACGTTCAGCCAATATACTCTCGATGTTTACTCCATTGGGTTCGAATATATAGATGGTGTCTCCTAGCTTTTGCCAATACACACCTAGACTTGATAACTCAGCTTCGAGAGAAGGTATTTCCTTGGGATCAAACTTGGCTTCAACTATCCAAGAACCTCCATATTCGGATATCATCTTGCCGGGAGTACCTAATGCCGCAATCCTGCCTTCATTCATGATGGCTAATCGATCGCATAGTACGGCAGCTTCCTCCATATTCTGAGTGCACAATAGTTGTGTCACACCCTGTTCTTTTAGCGATATCAACTTTTGCCAAACCATTCGTTTGGTTTGCGGATCCAAACCCACTGTGGGCTCATCTAAGACTAGAATTTGTGGTTCATTAATGATAGCTCTAGCTATAAGCAACCGACGCTTCATGCCCCCAGAGAGTTCGCTTATCTTTGCCTTCTCTTTAGCCCTGAGTTCAAAGAAATCCAGGTTGGCTGATGCCCTTTCTTTGGCCTCCGCCCGACCGATGTCGAAGTAACGAGCAAAGACCACAAGGTTCTGTATAACTGTCAAGTCTGGGTCTAGATTTATCTCCTGTGGTACTACACCAATATTGGCCTTGGCCTGTCTGGGATTCTGAGTTACGTCAATACCTGCTAACCATGCCTTGCCTTCTGTAATAGGAAGGACCGCGGTAATCATCTTGACCAGGGTAGTCTTGCCTGCACCATTAGGCCCTAGGAGTCCGAAACACTCTCCTTCCTGGACCTCCAGGTCAACCCCATCGACAGCTATTATCTCACCAAACCTCTTGACGATACTCTTGGTTAATATGGCAGACATTGATCCATATTATAAATGATCACATTATTATCTGCTGTTTCCTTCCTAGAGTTGGCCTATTAAATACCATGATAATGACCAATGCCAAGATTGGAGACGAACAGATTTACTGTACAGATGACCACCATATTACAGAAAAGGGTGATTATGTGCAGAAAAGCTGGACAAAATCCATAACGATTGGCAGTGTCTCTGACAAAGGAATTAGAGCCCACCCACGCTAATCCCATAAAGGACAGTGGCATTTACGAAAATCCAGAATAAGCACCTCTGAATTCTCCATATCTCACCGTGCACGAATTAAATCCAAATGCCAAGTTTGAATCTCCAAACAAATTCCAATGACTAAAACTTAAAAGAGAAAGACAATAAAGCATGTTTTGGTTATTGGCTTTTCGATATTGTCTAGGATTTGGTACTTAGAGCCTCGGATTTAAACACGTGATTATCTCTAGTAATAGCAATCCCTTAACCCATTGACAACCGCCTTTGAAGAAGCAGGATTGTCCAGAGTACAGTCATCGCGAGGAGCGGGTGTGACGTGGCAATCTATTCCTTATCAATCAGATTGCTTAACCTTCTGTTTGCAATGACATAGTAACTACAGTTAGTGAACCTTTGAATAAGTCAAGAATACTATCGTTTGCCGAAGCTGCCCATCTTAGTGAATCAGGACTTGATCAGAGGTTACTTCGTGTTGTATTAAATAGTTCCGCCACAAATAGTTGTGTTCGTAGACTCAACATATCGCCAATCTGTGGGTGAGATTTCGTGGAGTGAGTAGTACTGATTTTAAGTCATAAACATCAAAGCAGGTAGATCGCAGTGTTTATGGTACAGGACATGTGGCATAATTCAGAGTAATAATCGTAGGATCTTCTAAACAGTAACATAAAACATAGCTAGAGCCACCCTCGCCACCTTCAATACTCAACGAAATAAGGGCACAACCAAGGACCCCACTTGAACATTTAAATAGGTATTTGAGAATACCATACGGTTTTTGAGTTATAGGTTCAGACAAATCCATGAAATAGTTCAAAGTAGGCTTGTAGAACGGGACCTTTCACCCATTACCACCGGAACACCATCCAACCTATGATAATCTAATGCTACTCCACTACTACAGCAGTCCCATATGCAAGTATCTCAGCAGCCTGCGACATGACCATAGACGTGGTAAATCTAAGCCCAACTATGGCGTTAGCCCCTTGTTTTTCAGCATCCTCTATCATCCGCTGTATTGCCTGCTCTCTGGACTCTGCCATCATCTTGGTGTAGTCAGTGACTTCCCCACCCACGAGATTCCTCAGGGCAGCCATAATATCACGTCCTACGTGTCTTGCTCTTATAGTACTACCTCTAGCCAGCCCTATAGTCTTTACGATCTTCTTTCCTTCTATTGATTCCGAAGTAGTGATGATCAATACTTCACCCCCTTAAAATCTTCGTCCTTGGAGGCCTTAATCCTCTGCTGTATAACTACCCCCAATAGAATGAGCACTCCTACGACTACTGCTCCCACGCCTAACCTAAATAGGAGATCGATGTCAGAGGAAAAGAACCAATATACATAATATCCTGCACCAATTAATGCGCCTATGCCAATGATAAGGAAGGCTATCTTTTGCATGCTTTCTCACCACCCATTCTGTAGGAATAGCATTCTAATCCTTCAGATCCAGTAACTCTTGTGTACCATGGATTTGTAAGCTGATTACACGTGTCAACGGAATATTACCCAACACTGTATACTATATTATCAGACAACTTTCATTATGTGCTGTATTCTACCTGTCAGGCAAGGCTTATCCAAATAGATTATTCTATTTCAAGCGATTTGGAAATATGTACATATATTACCACAACATATCATATGTTATACTAGAATCATATATGGTTGATGGATGCCCATAATCCTTGCTTGCATGTGTACACTCATAAATCGAGGAGGTCTGCAACCATGACAGGGGATATTGTAGAGAAGGTGAGAAACGCCGTTGTTGAGATGGCCCATGATGTGAAGATGCTGGCAGCAATGACAGCAGAAACGGTATCTGAAACCCTGCAAGCCAGCCTTAAAGGGGGTAAGGATTTAGCGGTGACCATTGAGAATGCTGCTGCAGATGTCATCTCAGGTGCTGTAAGAGCCGCTGAGCAACTGCAATCTGATGTGGGCACAGTTACAGTCAATAGTGTCGATGGGGTGATCAAAGGTGGGTGGCAATCGGAATCCTCGGGAACTGAAGTGATCAGGGGAAGCATAAAGGGAACAGTCACAGGCGCAGCTAGAGAAGATTGCGAAATAGGAGTGGTTATCAGGAGCGCAATGGTAGGAGCGATGAAGGCGACAGAGAACCTATCTTTACCCGTGGAGACAGTTGTTGCCGCGGCTGCAACTGGAGCTATGCTGGGAGCTAAAGACGTAGGATGTGATATACGTCAGGCTTCAGAGGATATTGTTAGTGGGGCGTTAGGGGGAATACTAGTAACTAGTGGTCACATTGAGCATATAGTTGGTAGTGTAACAAAGGCTAATATACAGGCAGCGTACAAAACCGGCGGTGATGTAGCTGAAGTTACCAAGGCTAGTCTATTGTCCGTGGCCCAGATATGTAGGACACTCGGAATACCTGTTGATGAGGTAGCAAGTGTTGCAGCAGATGGTGCAACAGAAGTAGCCGATGAAATAGGTGGACATACAGGTCAGATAGTACAGGATGCAGCAAAACAGGCCCTAGTAGGCATTAGAATCATCGCCATCGATGTGGCAGATAACATTGGGGACTAAATACAACTCTCCGAAGCAGTTATTCATCTTTACGTTCTATCGAAGTGTCTCCACTTAGCATAATGTCCATAGGAGTACTTGGGGTTTCCTCAGTATCTACCGGAAGATCATAAATGGGTTTTCTTTTCTCTGTATATTCCTCCACACTTGCCCTATCGATACGCCATCCCTCTTCACCTTCTATGGCAGCGATCCCCATATTATGAATTAGCTTCTCTACATCAGTATGCGTTAGGTCAAGCATGATCGCCACCTCTGCCACTGATAGGTATTCTTGTCCCAATAATGTTCGGCTGAAGGTTTTTACTATCTGAGTATGAATATGCCTGATTGAGATTGAAACAAGATACACCATTATAATCAACAATAGTAACGGTATAATTGCACTGTATGGACCAGTGGAAATAAGTTGGGATACAAATGGAATGAGCCACATTGTGGCAAATAGGCATAGTACAATTACGATGCTATCTCTCAATAGATTTCTTATTCGTTCATGCCCCCAAATTCCTGGCGAAGACTGGCGGCTGATTACATAGTTAGTACCCTCATCCACCAAACCCTTTAAGTTGCGCCAAACACCTATGATCCCAGGAAGACATAGAAAAAGTATAAGGAATCCCAGCATTAGTCCGACGGTATCAGGACGAACGTTAATGAATTCTGATAGGTCATCTGCGAATTCCAATACCAAGCTGCCAGCTGCTACAAGCACGAGAACGATTGAGAGGTTTATCATAGTCACGTTGAGATAATGCTGGATTTTACGCGCGGATTCGTTATCACGAGAAAAGCTTATCTGAAGTGCCCGGAACCAGTCTGCTAGCGAAAAGATGTATTCCTTCAAAGGCTTCGGAGTTCTGCGATTCAATATTTCAGCTATTCGGTCTGTAGAGCGCGCGATGTACGGCGCTGTGAATGAGCTAAATGCCGTGGCCAAGGCAATCGATGGGTATAATGGCGCACTGACATGACCTTGATCTGCTCCAACTTTGGCAATAGCTAGAGAAAACTCCCCCATTTGTGGCATACCTGTTCCGACCTCAAGAGAGGTTCGTGGATCATTGCCAGTCGCAAGCGCAGCGACAGTATTGGCAACAATCTTACCTCCTATAAATGTGATTGCAATAACAAGTCCTGGAATAATAAACTCGATAACCCGTCTTGAATCTATCAGCATACCAATTGATACAAAAAAGATAGCCGCAAACATATCTCGGATTGGAATTACTACTTCGTTAACATCGTTTGAGTGTTTTGTATCTGCGATTATAGTACCAACCAAGAATGCCCCAATAGCTGGCGACAATCCCAGCGCAGTACCCAATAGAGCCATCATAAAGCACAGTCCGAGGCTGGTAATCAGGAGTGCTTCTCTGGAATTAAACTGACGAGTAAAATCTATGATTCTTGGTATAAGCACAGCCCCAAAGACCAAGGAAGCTACGATGAAAGCCATAAGACGCAATATTAAAAACCAGATATTTCCAAATTCTGTGGTATCTGTTGAGCCTATTCCAGAGAGGATGGCAATGATCGCTACCGCCGCAAAATCCTCCACTACAAGAATGCCTACGATGAGTTTGGATGAATGAAGACCTAGTCTGCCTGAATCCTTGAGTACTTTTATGATTATAGCAGAGCTGCTAATATGCAGAGCCGCTCCCAAGAATACCGAATCGATTGGATCCCACCCCATTACTCGACCAAGTCCATATCCCAGGCATAGCAATGTTAGGATCTCCAATGTACCGATAATGAGTACAGATAATCCTACTTGGCGGATTATGCTCCAGCTGAACTCCAATCCCAGTCCAAACAAAAGCATTACCAGTCCAAGATCTGCTAAGAGGCGTATCGTTTCTACGTCACTTATGGGAGATGAGAGGACACTATAAGGTCCTACCAGCAAACCTGCAATTAAGTATCCGAGGATAGGGGGCTGATTCAGCTTACGAAACAACAGGGTGACTGCTCCAGCCACCGCCATTATAATCGCAAAGTCCTTGAGAAGGGTGAAATCTTCCACAATTACCTGAAGTTTATTTTACTGTATGATTATACATTATTATGGCTTTTAATGTTGTGTGTATTCAGAAAGGCAGCATAGAAGCTTTTAGCATTGTCAATGGCGATATCTAAAACAGGAATAAAAATAAGGTGTTTTGGTGTGTATCATATACGCCAGATAACACACGGGACATGATCACTCACGACCTATCTTTCATGCTTTAGAGATGCATTCTCGTTACCAAGTTTGCCTCATAGTAATAGGTCTCAGCTACCATAATAAAGAGGAAATCCCTAGTATGGATTCCAGAGGGAATGGTCAGTAACAATATATAGACCATTGTGGTTGATGTTAGATCTACAAGACGGAGTTAAGCTATATGGATCTTATTCATCTATGATGATTTCGTTAGAGCGCAGCACCTTCTTTTCTGATTGTAACCTCTTTTGCTCAAGTACTTTCGCTTGGGCTCTTCTTGATCTACGACGTTTCTGTCTCCGGATCTTCGCGATGCGTTGCTGTTCTTGACTCTGCGAACCAAGCAATCCCTGTTCGATCTTCTCTGCTAGCATCCTACGAGCGAGAAACCGGTTAATTGCTTGATATCTTTCCCTTTGGCACTTTACTTCTATACCCGTCGGAATGTGCTTCAAATAGACACATGTAGCCACTTTATTAACGTTCTGCCCTCCCCTTCCTCCGGAGCGCACGAACTTTTCCACAATATCAGACTCTGCTATGCCAAGACGTTCCATCTTCTCCGCGAGCGCCTTTTGCTTCTCGGGAGTTACAGCATTGCCGTCCACTCTCATTACTCCAGGTGATAACTATCTGAATTGCCAAGATGCAGGCTAACCATTAGAAGCTTTAGATTCAAGGCCTACACTGGCACCTACCTCGCTTACTACCAAGATAGACAAAGTGCTAGCACTTGCTTTTACTTAAGGAAACTCATGAATAAGTCAAGAATATGATCGTTTGACGAAGCTGTTCATCTAAGAAACTGGGACTTGATCAGAGGTTTCTTGAGATGCCAAACCCTCAAACCAAGCATGCCTACACAATCCAGTAGACCATGTTAAGCAACCGTATCTCCTGGTAGCCAGTATATTAAACACTGTTGCGGTATGAGACTGCTATATCAATAGCTGATCACATAAGGCCAGGACTATGATCATATCATCGACCCAACATGATTACATCATCTTTCGCAATTGGTGAATACCTACTTGGGAAGATTCAGAAACCACGAAGCCCACTCTAGCCGCTTCTTGTGCGTCTATATATTCTATTACTGGTTAACAATACGCCAAGTGAATGTAGTAAGAAGTGGAGCTCATACAGAGCACCACTACCTACCTATATGACTACTTCAAATTACCATTGGCGGCGTGGACGCTCCCCTTGATCCTTTGCCTCATTGACGCGCAAGCTGCGTCCTCCAAAATCTGTCCCGTTTAATGCCTCAATTGCCGCATTTGCCTCAGAACCCTCCATCTCAACAAAGCCAAAACCTCGAGGCCTGCCGGTCTCTCGATCGGTGATTAGTCTTATTGAATATACTTCCCCATAGCGTCCGAACAACTCGCTCACTTCGGTTTCTGAGATAGCAAAGGGTAGGTTCCCAACATATATTTTTCTGGCCATAGTTCTATCCTCCTTCAATTTATTATGTAATGCATAACAACTCAAACTCTATTCAACGTAAGCTTCACTCATGAATAAACCTAGATGAAACAAGACACCCATCATAGGTAACTCATTAATCGGAGCCAGAGGAAGGTGTCAACTTGTTGTCGTACTGATGTCTAAATCTGGTGCCAGGCAGTCCCCCACACTTAAAACGAACAAAACACACCCCGCACACATTGCGACGGTTCATCTTTTGTTCCCTTGGATTATGTCTAGGTACAGTATAAGCCTGTTTGCCCAAAGAGACAAGCACTTTTGGTAACTTTTTTTGCATAGTGATTACTGTGACTATAGTCACATACACTTTCGACATACACCACTATAATGCTATGCAGTTAATTAGTCCAATCGCATAAACAATCGCGGTGGATTAACTCAAAGGAGGATAATGATGAACAGCATTATAGTGAGGCACCCGGGTAGAGCATTGATGGCGCCATATTACCACCCAATGACATTCATGGATGAGTTTGACGCAATAGCGAGAGAGATGTGGAATACTTCCACCCCAACCCTCTTTAGAGGAGGATTGTTTCCAAGCTTTGATGTTTATGAGGAAAAGGATGAGCTTGTGATTAAAGCTGAGCTTCCAGGGGTCAAGAAGGAGCATGTGGATATTACCCTTGAAGACGGAGAGCTCACCATAAAGGCAGAGAAGAAAGAGGAAGAAGTTGGTGAGGGAGTCAGGTTTTACACAAGGGGACGATACTATGGCACATACACACGATCTCTCAGCATCCCCTTCCCGGTGAAAGACGGAGAGATTTCAGCTACCTTTGATAATGGTGTTTTGGAAGTCAGGCTTCCCAAGGCCGAAGAAGCTAAACCCAAGCGTATAGAGCTCAAGGTTGACTAGACACTAATCAATGTAACTTCAATAGTGGGCCGGATTGATACCCCGGCCCTTTTGCTTTTTCTGATTGTTCGATATGTGTTGAGTTTGCTACACATCTTGCTTCACTTCTGCATACTTACTATTCCACTAATATAATCTGAATCTCCTATTCAATTAAACGATTGAATCCTTCATCCTCCCAAGTATGAGATTAGTACGTACTATGGTGAGCTATTAGCTATACTAGGTAGGATACTATTTTTCTTTCATGGAATGTTAAAATACTGTAACTAGTAATCAATCTGTGGGTAAACTGAAGACCTCGCTTCAGTCTAGATGGGAGCGAGAACTCCATACTACCCAATATTAGTTGTTAGTTTAATTAAACCCACCCATCGTTACGCCAAGATGACTTTATCCATCCCCATGCACATTCTCACTACCCAAATAATAACTTCACAGATGTCCAGCTATCTTATTGCCTATTTGTTGTCCAGTTGTTAGGATAGTCAATACACTTCATGTTATGGGCCATTCTATTGGGTAGATACTTGAATAGGATCGCGATCCCGATCTCAAGGCACCTCCAAGATAGGTCCGCTTCAGTGAAATAAGAAATAAGAGGAGTTTGGCTATGCATGCAAGGATTAAAGAAACTATACAACAGGCAATTGCTGATGTGGGTGCAGATATGAAGGCGTTTACGATCAAGACTACAGACACAGTTGGAGATGTCACTGAACAGGCCTTGTCAGAATCAAGAGAGTCCATTGGAACATTGGAAGAAGTGGCCGCCGAAATCACATCTGCATCTATTGGAGCAAAGCAACAGGTCGGAGTGGATGATACAACAATTATAGCAAACAATGTAGAGGGCACAATAAGGGGAGCTCGTAGGCTAGGGCACTCGGGACCGGTTGTGGTCAAACAAAGTGCAAAGGGAACAATTAAGGGAGCGGCAGGAACAAAAGGCAATATATCCCTGGTCACAAGAAGTGTCATAGTTGGAGCAGTTATTGGCACCAGGGATATGACCCTGTCTGCCGAAAGTGTAGCTGCATCCGCCTCTGAGGGGGCGTTAATGGCAATTCATCATGCGGAAGGAGATATTCTACAAGCGGCTAAAGATACAGTGAGCGGAGCCATTGGCGCAGTTGCACGCAGCAATGGTCAGTTGGCAGGAGCAATTAGTAGCGTGACCAAGGCCAACATCACCACAGCGCTAGCTCTAGGACAAGATCCTGCATTGGTTGCTAAGGAGAGTGTATCCACTGCTATTGATAAGGCAAGGGAATTGGGGATCTCCGCAGACGAAATGGCAGAAGCAGCAATCACGGGAGCCCTGGATGCAGCCCGTTCCATTGGAGGAGCTACGGCTAAGAAAATAGTAGATGAGGTCTGGGGTACTAATATCGGAGGTGTCAAGGTAAATACAAGTGTAGCTCCAAGCAAGTCAAACCTGAAGCCCAGACCAGGGTAGGTTTATAGGTACTGCTCCGATTGTTAGCTGCATATATGGCCATGTTCACACATATCATCTCCCAATGGAGGCTGTGTTGTAATCTGGTTCCATATCTTCATGAGCCCATTCCTTGTTCCGCCATTGCGAGCGAAACGAAGCAACCTCAAAACCCCCACTCTGAGATTGATTCGTCCTCCCACCCCTTGCAATGACACAAAAGCAGGTATTATGTCATCCTCTGGAAAGCGGGATTTACTTTATAGATGGGATATACTGGATCCCATATCAACAGACTGTGTCACAATGTAATCGCGAACACGGGACCCGTGAGGGACACGGGTCATTAGTAGAATAAGCCTCCAGTTTCTTAGGAGCGTAGCGAAGCAATCTAGCGCGTTTTGTCAATTTACCTTTCTGAGATTGCTTTGGCGCTGTCGTTCCTTGCAATCAAATAGCAAGTCTGTTTTTGCACAGCATCATGCGGATGGAGCTAAGGGCACAATCGTTTATCTTTATTATATGCCGAACATGATCATGTTTATTATCTGTATTACTATGCACATGGAGTGATAAAAGTCACAGGCAGATTCCTCCTTCTCTATTAGAATTACTAATCATGAAACGGATACCTACCGTAGATATTAGTAACGTAGAAGGAGGAACAATAATGAATGCTATTGTGCGCAGGATGCCGAGTAGATATCTAATTCAATCTATGTATAATCCCGTAGGTTTCATGGACGAATTCGAATCTCTAGCTAGGCAGATGTGGGAGTCCTGGGAACCAGTTACCTACCGTACCGGCATGATGACAAACCTGGATATGTATGAAGAAAAGGACGAGCTAGTGATCAAGGTTGAGTTACCGGGAGTAAAAAAGGAGGAAACTGAAATCAGCCTAGAAGATGACGTACTGACAATAGAAGCTGAGAAGAAGGGGGAAGAACATACTGAGGATACCAAGTTTTACACTCGTGAAAGATGGTATGGAAAAACCTGTCGCTCAATCAGACTCCCATTCCAGGTAGATGGCGACAAGATCTCAGCGAAACTCGATGAGGGGCAGCTCCATATACGGCTACCCAAAGCCGAAGAGGCTAAGCCCAAACATATTGAAATACAGGCCACGTAAGATTAGTGATTAAATAAAAGCCGAGGCCTTATGCCTCGGCTTTTGATATGAGCAGCATCACCTGCAATTCATTTCACTTCAGTGTTTTCTGACTTAGTGCTAATCTATACCAAGACACAAAGTAATGACAACGACTAGACAAACTCCTCCACTAGTCGTTCCAGGATTGCAGGACTAGTTGGCTGATCAACTAATGGACCTGACGCAAGTGCTTTAAATCGGTCCTCGAAAACCTGCTTTTCCTCACGATACAATATTCCAATAGCTATATGATCATCCGATTCATATGCTTTTTCCAACGCAGCCATGCGACTACTGGGATTATAATCTTCATCTTCGAGTTTATACACTCTATTCTTATACCAAGAGAACGTGTTTCGGTTATTGAAAGATACGCATGGTTGGAGGATGTCTATGAACGAGAATCCCTTGTGTTTGATCCCATTCTCGATTAGTCCAGCAAGATGATCCGTGTCACCACTGAATCCACGAGCAACAAAAGAACCTCCAGATGCCAGCGCCAATGCTAGAGGATTAATAGGCTCTGAAGCCCCTTGTGGAGTGGTCTTGGTAATAATGTCTACCTCGGTGGTTGGAGAAGCTTGTCCTTTGGTAAGGCCGTACACCCTATTATCATGAACCAGATAGGTAAGGTCCACGTTACGTCTTGCGCTATGAACAAAATGGTTGCCGCCCTCTGCATAACCATCCCCGTCACCACCAACTACTATAACCGTGAGTTCAGGGTTAGCGATCTTCGCTCCAGTAGCAACGGGCAAGGTCCTACCATGCAGACCATTGAAGCCATTACACTTGATGTAATGCGACAACTTGCCTGCCTGACCAATACCAGACACGACCATGATCTCATGTGGTTCTTTATCCAATCTAACTAATGCCTTCTTGAGAGCATCTAAGATCCCAAAGTTACCACAACCAGGGCACCATGCAGTTGGCCCCATATTAAAATGCTCTTCAGTAACCATCTTTTTGCACCTCCTATCGTCTAAGTCGACCTGTATACTATTACATCTATCTCACCTACCTAAAGATTCAGTTGACCAATGATGAACTCAACAGAAAACGGACGTCCATCAAAGCGAAGTACTTGTTCATGGGCAGAAATTCCTGTCTCTCGCTTGAGCAACCGGGCAAATTGCCCTGTAGAGTTATTCTCCACCACCACAATTCGAGAAGCACCCGCAAGCAATTCGGTTGCCCTCTCTATAGGAAATGGCCAGACCTGTCCAAAATGCAACATACCGGCCTGTAGTCCCCGTTGCCTCATCACGTCTACACTCTCCATCATCGGTCCGAGGGTACTGCCCCAACCCACCAAAGTGACATCAGCATTGCTAGAACCATAGCTCCTAGGAATAATAACGTCTCCCTGTAAAGACGAGTACTTCCTTAAGCGTTTGTTCACCATTTGGCTTCTGGTTTCAGCATCTTCTATGATATGCCCCAACTCGTCATGCTCATCTCCACAGGTAAAAACAAGTGCTTCACTCCTACCAGGAAAAGCACGTGGTGAAACACCTGAATCAGTGAGCTTGTGTCTTTTATATTCACCAGGAGCTCCACTATAGATCTCTCCTCTATCGATTATCACCTTAGAAACATCAAACCTTGGGGCAGTCACATAAGACGAAGCTAGATATTGATCGGTGAGCAACACTACAGGCACCTGATATCTATCAGCGAGGTTAAATGCATGTACCCCCATAAAAAAAGCCTGGTCCACATCCCCAGGAGCTAGAACAGCACGAGGAAACTCACCATGTCCGCAGTGCAGCGCAAGATCCAGATCACCCTGATCAGTTCTGGTGGGCAAACCTGTGCTGGGGCCAGCACGCTGAGCTTCCATGACAACCAGAGGTGTCTCTGTTGCACCTGCCAGACTCATCGCCTCCACCATCAATGCAAACCCACCGCCCGAGGTTGCCGTCATTGCACGAATACCAGAAAATGAAGCTCCGATGGCCATGTTCACTGCAGCAATTTCGTCTTCTGCCTGGACCACTGCTAAACCATAATCGGACGATCTACTACCAAGGAACTCGATGATCGAAGTGGCGGGGGTCATGGGATATCCAGAGACAAATTTACACCCAGCAGCCAGTGCCCCCATAGAAAGCGCTTCATTACCATGAAGCAACATATGAGACAGGTCTTGTAAGGATAACGTCACCATAGGATCACCCGGTACAGACTTTCTGATCAACTCATATCCAGACCTAGCTGCTATCTTATTTCCTTCTACGACATTGCTACCAGATGAACCGAACTGATCCACCAAGACACGCTCCAGTTGTTCAAGAGGACAAGTGGTGAGTGCTAGAGCACTTCCCGCAGCCACTGCGCTAGCAAAAAGTCTATTACCTCCCTTTTCTGTAGCTATACGATCAAATGGAACCTGAATTGCATTGGGTGGTATAGAATCTCCATTAACCTTGTCAGGATCCAGGATGATCATGCCTGAATCGCCAAGCTCTGATTGATGTAAATCTACAGTCTCTGTATTTAATGCAACCAAGACATGTAACAGTCCAGAAATTGCCTGGATCTTCTCGTCGCTCACTCGTATCCTAAAGAAATTATGTCCACCACGAATGCGAGACTCATAGTCTTGATCCGCAAACACATACCATCCGGCTCTGGAAAACGACTTGGCCAGGACAAAACCCACAGATTGAACCCCTTGCCCAGCTTCTCCACCTACCATGATATTGAAGTTTGTTGCCATTTGTCACCTACCTTATCACAACCTCTTATTATCTTTCCACTAACATACCAAAAATCACTCCAATTATTCCACTCCGACCAGTGAAAACACCTAATAGAGGATACTCTTATTTAACTCATCTCTAGTGAATATTTGTCGGAATAATATTTTTGGGAGTATCCATCTTCCAGAATACTTCATATGTTAAATTAACTAAACCAGGTACAAACTAAGTAGGAAGCAATTGGTATCGTAGCACACAATATCAACCTGCTTGACAGTAGTATCGACAAAGAGATGATATGTAGCCCTAGTCTTAGAGAAGATGTACTTCGTTGGAACGATCCAATACGATCACCAACTCATTTTTGAAGCAATCAGCGATATTACATCTAACGACTCCGCCCTTAGCTCCATCCGCATGATGCTGTGCAAAAACAGACTTGCTATTTAATTGCAAGGAACGACAGCGCCAAAGCAATCTCAGAAAGGTAAATTGACAAAACGCGCTAGATTGCTTCGCTCCTAAGAAACTGGAGGTTTATTCTACTAATGACCCATGTCCCTCACAGGCCCCGTGCCCGTAATGACGGGCGGGATGTGCCTGATAGACAATGTGTTTAGGAGCTACGGCAGTAACAACTTCACATTTTATGACTCGACAGGGTGCTTGGGGGCTCTATTTCGAATCAGATGAATCAGTATAAATATACTTACAACAACTGCTACCACGATCAGAATCCACTTCAACCAGATCCAATCACTCATATCTCTGCTGCTCGAAGCAGTAAATCCTTGGAATGGGTCTCTTGCTACTACAGTCCATGTGCTAAAAGTATTTGTATTGGTGGTGAGTGTTCCCAAAGAGGTGTCGACTGCTGTTGTCAGTACAATCCACTCGTCAACGGATCTTTCATAGCGGGCGAGGGCGAGAAGGTGGGGCTCTCCACCCGCAGTCATTACATCTTCATAGGAGTACTTGACGATCACCGTTGCATCGGCCATCAGTTCTTCCCCATATTCAACAACAAAGCACGTTTTACCAAATCGGAATCCAGCCGGAGCTTTCGAGATATCTAGCAATTCGGTTTCGGTAATTACTGCAGCTGACCCACCGGAAACAGAACCTACTGGAAACTCAACGGTGATATTCCCCTCAGGTGTTGTAATGGAGTATTGCTCATTGCATGTGACAACATGAGATGACAACTCACTCACTTCAATGGTAACTTTTCCACTATCAGAAGCAATACCATCACTCACCTCAAACGTAATACTGTCCATTCCATGGTACTGCTGATTCGGTATATAGGTTAGATTAGGTGCCTCACCAGATAATAACCCGTGTTCAGGAGAGATCACTACGCTATAGCTCAGCAGATCCCCGTCAAAGTCAGACCCAGTAAGAATTATGTCCACCAATGTATCTTCTTCAGTAATTATCGTTTGGTCTTCCGCTATAGGAGAATCGTTGACTGGATTTACAGTTAATGCAACTGTAGCTATATTAGAATCAGCCTTCCCGTCATTGGCCTTAAAGGTAAACCGATCCAGACCGTTGTAGCCTTCATCCGGTGTATAGTAAAGGGTGGATTCTTCGATAGACAACTTCCCATGTTCGGGAGAACTCACCACACTATAGCTCAGCGGATCCCCTTCAACATCAACTCCGGTCAGAATTATACCCACCGATGTACCCTCATCAATCGAAACAGTATGATCCCGAAAAATCGGAACCTGGTTATTAAAATCGACTGTAAACGCATCAGGGAGAATTTCTGTCCCCTTAGGAGTTAGAAAGGATACATCTCTAGAACCGATAAGTGCATCATCGTCGATAGTGATGCTAGCTTTTATCTGGGAATTGCTATCTACACTAAAACCATTTACAGTAATTCCTCGCCCAAAATCTATGGCAGTGGCCCCCGTGAAATCTGAGGGCATGTGATCTAAGTAGAGTAGAATATAATTACGATCACCTACAGCAAATTCACAATAGTCCCTTATAGCCGCGATGGTTACATCCAAGGACTCCCCTTGTAAGCTGCGAGAAGGAATCGCCATTGGGGATTCAAGGCAATCCAGCAAATCACACAGCTCCGATGGAGCGCCATTCTCTATAAAAGACCAGGCACTGCCATCATAGTAAAATATATTTCCATATTGTCCCACAATGAATATGTCCTGATATGAGTGACCCCATATGAACTGAAGGTGTCTTGAAGTACGTGAATTTAATTGCTCCAATGAAGTACCATCATAGAGCAAAACCATACCGGATTTATCAGCTATATCAATACCTGTTGTAGGATCAACCCATGTACCAGTAATCCATTGCTCAACCTTAGATGGGATCATATCTACCCAAGTTTCCTGCTCTGGACCAACAGATGACTCAACGGACACATCCATAGATGAAGAGCTAGGTTCTTCCAGATCTGAGCCTATCGCAGAGTCGATACCATTTGCAGACACAGGTGATAGATGCACAAGCGATGAGATTATAATAGTCGATACGAGAATGAGCATTACGATGATCATAGTAATCGCGAACCTGGAATAATGGTTGACTTGAGATCGTATAAAGGCATATATCATTACAACCTCCAATATTACCCCAGCCACTAGTCATGTTAATATACATATCTTATTATATATTTATATAAACTATCTTTTCCTATTTTACACCGGATATAGAAATCAAGGCGAATACATAACATAATCAATACGATATTGGCCGCAGATAAGAAGACCATTTATCTCCTACCTACAACAGATGATTAAGAAAATACGAATTTGCCCGGCCTGCTTCACAAGAGATTCTGCTTGCACAAGGAAGATATGGTTCGTATTATTGATATGTACAAGCCCAGTATACGATGTATCTCTTCTGTTTATGTTCTCAAGTATCTCAATTAGTGAATGTAGTATGCGAGACTAGACAAGGAGTTTATTATGACTATTCCAACTAGGCAGTTCGGGCATAATGGTCCCGAGCTATCTATACTAGGTTTTGGCGCTATGAGACTGCCAGGATTTCGCCAAGGTAGATACGAAGAATGTATGGACGAAGCTGTGAACTTGCTGCGCCGAGGTATCGAGCTTGGGATCAATTACATCGATACCGCCCAGCTATACGATATGGGTTACTCTGAGATCGCTGTAGGGAAGGCCATACACAATTGTCGAGACCAAGTATACATCGCTACCAAGATCCTGCCTCCAATGATTTCAAGTGCAGATGATTTCAAAAGGTTGTTTGAGGAAAGCTGTAAGCGCCTAGATACTCATCGGATAGATGTCTTCCATTTCCACGGACTTCTCTATAAGCAATTCGAAGGACAGCTCGCCCAAATGCGACTACTTGCAGAGGCAGAGAAACTTAAAGCTAGTGGGAGAATTGGAACTCTGGGTTTTTCCTGTCACGATACCACAGATAACATTCATAGGTTGATCGATACTGACGCCTTTGGCGGTATGTTGGTCCAATACAATTTCATTGATGAAACCAATACAGATGTAATAGCTCACGCTCACGATAAAGGTATGGGTGTGGCAGTTATGGGACCTGTGGGTGGTGGCCGACTTGCTGGAGTTGGTCCAGATTTTACCAAACTCATTCCTCCGGAGTTCGATAATTCACCCGCACTTGCTTTGAAGTTTGTATGGTCAAATCCCGGGGTTACCGTTGCCCTTTCCGGCATGGAATCCAAATCGATCCTTGAGACCAATATTCAACTTGCCAAAGACTTCACACCAATGACTAAGCAAGATTACGCTAAACTTGATGAGCTGAGACAGAACCTGGCAGGTTTGAAGGAGATCTATTGCAGTGGTTGTGGTTACTGCTTGCCGTGCGAGCAAGACATACATATCCCTGGTATTTTTAACCTACTCATCTGTCATGAGATATTTGGGGCCAAGCGGTATGCCAAGGATATCTATAGAATGATTGGATTCACCCCGATTGTCCCCGGAAGGAATGTCTCGGCTTGCATTGAATGCGGGAAGTGCGAAGAGAAGTGTCCACAGAAAATACCCATCATAGAACAACTCAAACGCACACATGAACTCTTATCAACCGGATAGGGCATCTTGCACAATACCATCCATAGCAGTATGACGATATAGGAGATAAGTATCAAAGTATCCATAAATGTACTGGATATACTATCTTTATATTATCTTGGGTTTTCCCCGTCACGAGATAGTCCACAAGCTCGTTACCCAAGTCAATTACTTGTTTAAATTCAACTGTGATTGATGCGTATATTGGATAGCATAAACTATCCCTTAATCCCTTGCTCGTGCTATTGATGATTGTACGCATAGCCATCTCAACTCGAACTCGTTAGCACCTACATAGAATGCTCGTCATTGGACACACAGGTCCATCTGGGCAAATTGGGCTCTTGTTACTCTGTTAATAGCCCATACGTTCCACCGGATATTCTCCTTTGTACCTCTTTCTAAGTCATGGAACTCTTCTATTGAGATTTCTTAGACGAATACAGATAAGGAAGGCTCCGATAATAGGAACCTCCTGAGATGTACAAGTAAGGTGTCGTATGGCAAGAGAACCAATCCCTTTAATGATTAATAAGCTGAATGAGAAACGAGAGAAGCAAAAGTCGACAGAACAACGCAGACAAGAGGGAGCTAATCGATCCCTACCTCGGATCATCTGGGACTTTGCCATCGGCACCATATCCTATCTGTATTTCCTCGCAAATCCAAAGAACCTAGTGAGAGCCGGTGAGATAGGCCTCCTTTTCCTAGAAGCAATGATATTATGGTTGATAGACTGGTTAGTATATCCACTGAGATATATCTCTGGTTGGAGAGTGCTGACAGACAAGCCAATACCGCTCGAATCCAGTTTCGTGGAGGATCAATCTCGTTTTGTTCAACACTCTCTATCTATATACGAAGCAACGGAAAAACCCAGCATTGGCAGGCGACTGATGATTTCATTTCAGAACCTGGGTCCCACATTCTTGAAACTGGGTCAGATCATATCAATGTTACCCACATTACCTTTCAGCTTTATCGGCGAGTTCGCCAAGTTGTGTGATTACGTCCCGGCCGAAAGAGATGATACAGTTAGGACAATCATACAAAGTGGATTAGGGGCACCACCCGAAGCAATTTTTCGGTACATGGACCCTGTACCATTGGGTGCAGGATCGTTGGCACAAGTGCATGCTGTTGTATTGAAGGACGGGGAAGATGCCGTTATCAAGCTCCAAAGACCTGGTTTGAGGGAGAAGCTAGAGAGGGATTATCGACTATTAGGCCCCGCTGCTGGAGCATTAGAACTAGCATTCAAATTCCTGCGTTTGTTCATCAAGCCCTTGGAGGATATTAGACCAACAGAGATCCTATCCGATTATGCGGACTCTACCTTGGAAGAGCTCGATTTCATTTGGGAAGGCACTATGATGCAGATGACCAGGAATTCATGGGATATGTATGGTCTAGACAGTCAGATTCGCACACCTGCTCCATATTGGGAGTATGTCACTGATAACATCATCACAATGGAAAGGGTGTTTCCCTATTTTAAAGGTATACAGCTGGATATTGGGAATCCTCAGAGACTGCGCAAGTTTTGGGACTTCTTGAGAGTCTTTGGATATGATCTATCCCTTTCAGCAAGAAAGGTCTATCGGGCCCGTTGGCAACCATTTCTATGCCATGGCATCAGAGATCTTGATACACATCACGGGAACTACATGTTCTGCTATGACGGGATAATGGCACAAGTGGACTACGGTATAACCTACTACAGCGGAGGATCTAAATGGCTTGAAGAGATGAGGGCAGGGCTATGTAGATTGTGGGGAGGCTTTGCTGAGCAGGATGCAGCACTGGTATTAGATTCCTCCAAGAACGTTGGTTTTATCATAGGTTTGGACGAGAAGAGATCTATGGATAGGGCCACGAAGGAGTTGAATAAGGTTCTTCATAATCTGGCGGACATTTCAGATAGGCCTGGTATGACAGGAGATTGGATGATGGATACTGTGACATCCATGAAAGGGCCAATGTTCATGGGCAGAGAGCTGATGCATTTGTTCGGGGCCATGGCAAGAGATGCAAAGGTTAAGTTGCCATATGAGATGGTGAACTTAATTCGATTGATACCGTATTGTGCCACAGATATGACCATATTTGCTCCGGAATTTGACCTGTTTGGAGAAAGTCGTGCACTGCAAGGGTACTGGATTGGGGATTATGATGGCACACAACCCTATAAAGGTACAAATGTTTATCCCGAACCTAAGATACCTTTCGAGCCAGATCGATATTGGTATCCAAGAAGCGATGACCAGATAAGGCTTGATGAAGAATCTCTTTGCTATAGTACACTATGGATTAATAGGGATCACGGAGATCTCGGTGGTCTCCCACAAATCCAGCTGTGATCAATAAGTAGGATGGGCATTTTTATGTCACCACTACAAACCTAAAACATGTATACAAGTTCACATCGGTTTGTGCCCAATGCTCATCCCATATGGTAGCGTCTCATCAGTAGTGAATTAGTCACCACGCTGATAGAACTAAATGCCATTGCGATACCAGCGATTATTGGATTAAGTGCAAAGCCAAGAAACGGATAAAGGATCCCCGCTGCGATAGGAATGCCTGCCGAATTATAAAATAGAGCCCAGAACAGGTTCTGTTTAACCTTGCGCATAGTATAGCTACCAAGCTCCATAGCTCGCACAATATCTGACAGATCATCTTTGACAAGGACTATACCCCCTGCTTCTACCGCCACATCTGTACCCGATCCAATGGCTATACCAATGTCTGCTTGTGCTAAAGCAGGTGCATCGTTGATACCATCACCAACCATTGCCACCTTGTGACCCTCCGACTGCAACCTGCTCACCTCTGCAGCCTTGTTTTCAGGAAGGACCTCAGCCAGAACACGGTCAATCCCTAATTCCCGACCGATGCTCTCTGCGCTGCGGTGATTATCCCCAGTAATCATCACAACTTGTTTCCCCTGGAGTTTCAGCGCCGCAATGGCTTCTACAGCCGAATCTTTGGGGGTATCCGCTGTAGCTATGACGCCCAACACCCTGCCATCAACAGCTACTAGCATAACGGTATTCCCTTCACCCTCCAGCTCGATAAGGCTTTGGTCCACATCTTTAACATCCACATTCCTTTCGTCCATGAGCTTTCGATTACCCACCAGAACAGACATACCTTCAACAGAAGCCATCACCCCCTTGCCATGAATCGCCATGAAATTCTTCGCCTCGGGCAAGGGAATGTCTTTCGCTTCCGCCCTACGAACTATAGCTTGGCTAAGCGGATGTTCCGAATACCTCTCAGCCGCAGCTGCTATCCTGAGTACCTCCTGCTCGTTGGATGAGTTCTTCTGAGTGATAATGTGGACTACTTCCGGCTTCCCTTTAGTAAGCGTTCCTGTCTTATCAAATGCAACAACATCTACCCGATGTGCACCTTCAAGGGTCACTGCATCACGTATGAGGATCCCGTTCTTGGCGCCAAGACCCATCCCCACCATAATAGCGGTTGGAGTTGCCAATCCTAGAGCGCAGGGGCACGCTATGATGATCACTGCAATAAAAGCTGTCATGGCAAACTCGAAGCTAGAGCCAGATGCTAACCAGCCAACAAAAGCGATTAGCCCAATACCCAGTACCACAGGGACGAAATATGCAGCGATTCGGTCTGCTAATCTCTGCACTGGTGCTTTGCTCCCTTGAGCTTGTTCAACCATCCCGACAATCCGGGACAAGGCCATATCGCTACCTACTCTAGTAGCCCTAAATCTAAACCATCCGCTCTTATTGATGGTTCCGCCAATCACTTCATCACCAGGGCCTTTATCTGCCGGAATGCTTTCTCCTGTTAGCATCGATTCATCTATAGAGGAGTTACCCTCCACCAACACACCATCAACTGGTATGCTAGCTCCAGGCTTCACTGCAATAAAATCGCCCACCATTACGTCCTCAACCGAGAGCTCAACTTCGGATCCATTCCTCACTACAAAGGCAGTCTTAGGTTGAAGTGCAATTAGAGCACGTATAGAATCCGATGTTCTCCTCTTGGCCATCCCCTCCAGCAGCCTGCCAAGCATAATGAAGACTATGAGCAGTCCTGCCACCTCGAAATATATGTCCTCCATACCATACCCTGAGGTTCCCATCCAGATTAATATGGAAGATACCAAGCTATATACATAGGCAGTTCCTGTGCCGAGGGCTACCAGTGTATCCATACTCGCGCTTCGATTCTTTATGGCCGATCGAATGCCAACCGTATAGAACTGATAGCCGATGGCAATGATCGGGGTAGTGAGGATCAGCTGCACTAGAGCCATAGTGCCATGGCTCATCGAGGGTATCGGTAATCCCACATGTGAACCCATTGAAAGGTAGAGGAGTGGGAGAGCAAAGATTGCTGCTGCAATCACCTTCAGCCGGAGTATACTAACTTCTCGTTGCCGTTCCTCCCTCTCCCTATCAGCAGTGGTTTCATCGACAGGTGTAAATCCCGAATCCCTAATAGCCTTCTTTATTTCTGCTTTGTTTACTAGAGAGGGGTCAAAGGATATCCTTGCCTTACCATTTACCAACAGTCGCGACTGAGTGATCCCCTTCACCCGATTGAGTGCAGCTTCGACAGCATGGATAGAGGTAGCCTCATCCATTCCAATGATTTTAAGGTTGAGCTCTGTAGTATCCTCTTTAACCACCCTATAGCCCACACCTTCAATAACCCTCTCCAATTCTAGCGAATCAATGGTTTTCGGATCATAGTCAACATAAGCTTTCTCGGCAGCAAAGTTCACCGATGCGGCAGAGACACCTTCCACTTTGTTCAGAGCACCTTCGATGGTTGCTGCACAGGAAGCACAATGCATACCCCCGATCTTTATGACTTCCTTTACACCTGTTTTTTTTATTGCTAGCGTCAGCCCAACTGAAGAAGGTTCTTCAGGCTGTAGAAGCCCCTTATCCATCATGAACTTCTCACGACAACCGGGAGCACAAAAGTAATAGGACTCTCCCTTATAATCCACCTTCAGATCGGTTGATGTATCAACCTCCATACCACAGATTGGATCAATATCCACATCCTTTTGCTCACCGATACCTTTATCCTTCATGAACTTCTCACGACAACCAGGTGCACAAAAGTAGTAGGTCTCCCCTTCATAATCCACCTTCAGGTCGATAGACTTGTCCACCTCCATACCACAGATCGGATCAATAGCCACATCCTTCTGCTCGCCAATACCCTTGTCCTTCATGAACTTCTCACGACAGCCAGAAGAACAGAAGTAATAGGACTCTCCCTTATAATCCACCTTCAGATCGGTTGACGTATCAACCTCCATACCACAGATTGGATCCCTTTCCATAATTCCCCCTACCTCACTCTAGTAGGCTTCATATCAACTGAGATGAGATTTCCCATCAGCCAGCTGAACGAAGTGTATACTCATATTTAATAGACTAGGGTGGCTAACCTTCCAACAAAGATAGTATTAATATGACAATAGATTCGGCAATGACAATGGTCACACAAGGAAGAACTCTATTTCTCGATGCGTAAGAACCACGATTTGATCACTGGTGGTAACTATACTTCGCAAAATACATTACCTTGGTGGTCCATATGAAACAGCAATTGTATTAGATTTACATTAGCCAGGTATGACAATCACTTAAAAAAATATAACCCTCCCATCGAATTCGGGAGGGTTAATAGGCATGTTCCTTATCGCCTCTAACGCATCCGCAGAAAGAGAATCATAATAATAATCACCCCTCCAGCACCAGCCATAATCCAAGCCCAGGTGGGTACAGATAACTCACCAGCTGATTTTACAGTGAAACCATCGTCCAGCGAGCCCTTTCCGAGAGCAGTAGTGGCAGAGACTATGCGTGGTCCCCTCTTGGCAGCATCCGCAATTGTAATATCAACCGTCATCCGAGTTGAACTATCTATTGTGATGGAATTAATGGTTACACCCGAGCCAAAATCTAGTTCAATACCCTCAGAGAAGTTGTCACCCGTAATGACAACTTGTATCGATTTACCACGCTCCTCTGAATTGGGATCTATCTCCGTTATAATTGGTGATAAGCCCGTGACTGTAAACGCTTCATTGCTAGTACCCGTCCCTCCAAGGGTGGTTACCTTTATGCTTCCCGTATAACCGTTACCCACCACAGCAGTAATCTGCGTATCGGAATCCACTATGAAACTCGCAGCATCGATATCACCAAATGTAACCGCAGTTGCTTCCGTAAAATATTCTCCAGTGATAACGACAGTTGCACCAACATCCCCAGAAGCAGGAGTGAAGGAAGCAATAACTGGACGTGGATAGTACTCAAAAGTCTCAGAACTTGTAGCTATACCCCCAGGGGTTGTAACAGTAATATATCCATCGGAGCCGTCGCCCAACACTGCCGTGATCTGCACAGGTGTATCACCAGTGAAGCTCTCAGCATCGGTAACTCCAAACCTAACAGCATTCACATCCTGGAAATTGGTTCCCGATATGACAACTGAATCTCCAGTGGTTCCCTCAGTTGGAGCAAATGAAATGATTGTTGGAGGGTCCCATTCTGTATAGTGGAGAATAGTACCATATCTACCGACAGCAAAGACATTATATCGTGAACTCCCCCAGATACATTCAAGCAGATTAGTAGTGCCACTTGTCATAGGGCTCCAACTACTACCATCATAATGCAAAACGGCACCTTCATCACTAACTGCAAATACATCCGAAGACGAGGAACCCCACACACTCATCAACCGTTGATCTATGCCACTTACCATCGAGCTCCAAGCAGTGCCATTATAATGCAAAATCACTCCATCACTTCCAACAGCAAAAACATCTGAGCCCGAGCTTCCCCAAATTCCTTCTAGCCAATAGCTCTCCGAGCCACCTGTCATTGTGCTCCAACTGCTTCCATCGTATTGGATGATGATACCATCATCCCCTACCGCAAAAACATCCATACTAGAGATTCCCCACACACTAAAAAGGGTTTGTGTGATGCCGGAGGACATTGGACTCCAAGCACTACCATCGTAATGCATAACAGTTCCATCAGACCCTACACCAAAGACATCCGATGCAGAACTACCCCATATGCTTTCATACTGATAGCTCTGCGGCCCCTCGACCAAAGTACTCCAATTGCTACCATCATAATATAAAACGCTACCATCACCACCAGCAACAAAGACACTGGAACTAGAGGCACCCCATACAGAGTAAAGCCACTCCGTAGTGCCACTATCCATTGAAGTCCAGCTAGAACCATTGTAGTGCAGAATAGTACCATCGTCCCCTACAGCAAAGACATCGGATCCGGAACTCCCCCATACACTAGAGATCCATTTAGTATTCCCACTATTCGCTGTTCCCCAATAAACTCCATTGGAGGCGAGGGATGTATCTACAAGCATCAAGTTACCCAGAGTAAGCATAAGACAGTACATTACCAGAATGCATATAGCTAGGTCCTTGTTCCGACAGAACAACATCTCTTTCCTCCTGCCAACTTGCTGTTTTAACAAGAATCTCCTCATTGCTTATCTAAATCACCCAGACACCTTCTAGTTTATAGGGTATCTTATCATAATATTATGGTATTTATATATCTATCTTTAGGAGCGAGTTTTCAATATCCCCACTAAAGTATTGCTTCTGGTGATGAAACACCGATGAGAAGGGCTAAGGGAACATTTG
>JAXHVC010000192.1:0-11971 GCA_034189315.1 Chloroflexota bacterium
GTCATCAAAGCTATCACTAAATGTCATGAAATCGAACGTATCTGATACAGAGCTCTGACTTTCTGATGTGGGACTGCCGTAGTACATATGGATGATACTCTGGCCAGTAGGAATGGTATCTACTCGAACCCATATCTTGGCTGTATGTATAACCACGTCGTTTGTCTCTATTCCAAAAGCAAGGGATGGCTCGCATGTATCTCCGTTGTCGCAGGGATTAGGAGTGGTGGCGAATTGATTGCCATAGTACATATAGATTGTCGTGCCACCGTCAGGGATATAGGGAACCTCTACCCAAAGCCAAACCTCATCTGATGTCATCTTGTGGATTCGATAGCCTAGACCATCATTTTCGTACGGTATTTCAGGCTGATCGATATAAAATCGAATATCGCTAGCATCCGAAGCAATATGAGAGAGTATGACTGGATCCGTTATCCTAACCTTGATTTGTTGATTCTCTAGTTCAGGAACATCGCTGATGGTGATTGGTAATTGATATCCGTGGATAGTAGGATTATCCTGCCAGCTCCAGGTTTGAATCCAGTATGGTAAATCCTGATCACTATTTTCGTTGCGGAATCTGATATCACCACCCTGAGCATCTGCGACATGTGAGAAATCAAAATCTGCTCCCAGGGTAACGGGCATTTGGAAATCGTTAAGCACCGTCGCTCCACCGTTAGTTAGTGTTATAGGTATGCGGTATCCCCATCCATCGGACCTGGGCAGAAGCGATACCCTAAAGGAGTTCTCTTTGATCACCTGTTCACCATTGCCATCGCAAGTGACCTTTAGATTGATATCTAGGTAACCGCCAGGTTCGTTATACTTGAAACGAATATCTTCGTAGCGCTCGATTCCACTGGCCACGACGTTAGTCTCATCTTCCCCGGTTTCCGGATTAATACAACGTCTCATTAGTTGCCGGTCTTGCTCATTCCAGTAATAGTGGACAGCACGGTTATCGTTCTCTTGGCATTGATAAAAGACACCATAACCGGTATCGTAATATGCCGTATTTGGTACTACTGCACCAAAAGATTCATATTGACTGCTATCTGTGATTATCCAGTCTGTGGCATTACTAACAGCCTGGCTGGCATAAATTTCTGCTGATACTTCTTCAGGAACTCTTATAGTATGGCGGATAGCCATGGTAAGAGTTGGTGTGATGATTGCTGCGATGGATATCATGAGCAATACTTCAACTAGGGTCATACCCAGTTGATTCTTCATCTTCCTTATCTTGCTCTGCATTTGCATATCCCTGAACCTCCATCTACCATTATTTCCTCAATTAACATTTATTTACATCTATTAACTTATTTTTACCTATTATTTACCGTTCTTTTGCTTTACATTTACTAAGTTAACACTTGTAGGTGAAGGGGTTGGTATATATTTGGTAAAAGCATCATGAAAATCTGTGAGGAAATGGTAAATGGTGGATGATGTTACGTTATAGTGGCTTTGAGTTATCAGTCAGATGTTTAGTCGAAGGTAAATGGTTTTAAGGATGAGGGGGAGAGCCCCTCATCCTTAATGTTACTTATCTACATTCTTCTGGGGCGGTCTCCACTCCAGCATAGGAGCTGATGCCAATATGAGTTTGTTTATAGGTAATGCCCAATGCAGCATAGTCCGTATATAGCTTGTCAATGCCCAACTGGACCTTATTGTAGGCAGTAACATAAACATAACCATTGCAATCTACATATTCAGTGATGTTGTTACTGATTGATTTAGTGACGGACCGAGTTGTGCACAGTCCCCAGATCCACACATTGGCAAGCTTGTCCCATTCACCTGTGGAGTGGTTCCAAATCCTGAGACCGCTGAATGTCGGAAAGAGTCCTGTTCCACCTGCCCAGGTAATCCTGAGCTCATCTATCTGGTTTGGAGGGGTGTCGATATCGAACCTGAATATGTGCTGTGGATTGAACACAGTTCGGTATGCAACCCAATCCCGATATTTGATCTTATTCAGATCACATCCTGTAATCCTATTCAAGCTCTCGAAATCTGTGGCATCTTTAACACTGCAGCTTCTATCATAGACCGCTGCGTCCACAGAAAATGTTTTTGAGTAAATCTCCTCGTCCTGGATTCCAGCATGTTTGCGGCTATAGTAGTCTAGTGACCAGTCCTGTATGCTAGCAGTGATGGATGTATTTGTTGTAGAAAAAGCTGCCACTAGTCGTATTTGGTAGTAGTCAGGTATAAGGGTTGAGATATCAATAGGACATGAATCGAATCCCAAGGAGTTACCTGGAAGCCTGTCATCTGGAACCAGTTGCCAAGTTATCCCTGCATCGTTTGAATACTCCACTTGATATAGGATATCTGTACCTTGAGGTTTGGTATCACTCCATGAGAGCTGATATCCCACAGCGAATAGCGAACTAAGACCTATAGGGATAGGTACTGAGTATAAGATACCATTTGTTGGATAGCCCCCTATTATCTGGGCTAGCTTGGCTTCACCCTTGACCGCTTCCATGTTGGAGGAGTCAGTCGTATCGATTAATGTTGCATTCTCAAAAGAATCTGTGAATATTGCGCTATCGAAGGTTCCACTGACAGAGCTCTGATCTGTTTCACCCTTGTTACCATAGTACATGTAGATTGTACTCGTGCCTGCCGGGATTGAATCCACCTTTACCCAGACCTTTGCTGAGATTATGGGCACATTGTGGTTTTCGTTGGATGCAGAGATTGACACAACCTGTGGTTCGGGAGTAGCAACCTTGCGTATCAAGATATCATCCCACCAAACATGTCTGGCTGCTAAGTCGCCGTGGGTACTGAAGTTATATAGTAGTTGTAGTTTGATTCTGACGTCGGTTGATTGTGGTGTGTATGCTGTGCCGATACGCTGCCCCCATTTTACGGTACCTCCGCCCCCCGGAAGGTTTGTACTCCATACATCAGTATTGTCCGCAATTACCTTCATATATACTTCGCTTCTTGAGCCACCATCATTGAATCCCTTGTTCCAAACTGAGATCTGTAATGGTGTTGTATCGGATACATATATATCTCTGTAAATCTGTCCGTATTGTCCGGCTCGTACCGACTCGCGTGAAGGACTCTCTATCTCGTATGAAGTAGTCTGTGAGTGCCATTCATCGACCTCGTAATGACCGCTAGGTATCCCCGTAGTTTCTTCGTACGTCCATCCTGTGTCACTCTCGAAATCATCCCAAAATGTAAAGGTTTCTCCTTTGTCACTTATCTCGCTGGCCCAAGGATTACCATAGTACATGTAGATCGTAGTCCCTGTTGTAGGAATGGATGGTATCTTAATCCATACAGCCAGTCTGTCAGTAGTGGCTTCCTCGATCCAGTAGCTCAGTCCGTTAGTTTCATATGCAATATCGGGTCTACTTGCGTAGAATCTCAAGTCGCTTCCATCTAAAGCTATATGGCTCCTTATGATTGGATCTTGTATATCTATCTTGATTGGATAATCAAGAAGGTCGGTTGTGCTTCCGGTCAACTCTATTGGTAATTCATAGGCGAATTGAGTGGGTGATGCTGGTGAACTCCAATGTTGTATCCAGTGAGACAGTTCCGTCCCTGTTACTTCGTTGCGGAATCGGATATCATGACCTTGGTCATGTGCGTTGTGAAAATTGAAATTGGCACCCAGATTAACTGGTACCTGGAATTCTGTTAGACTATCATTTCCACCGTTCTTCAAGAATATTGGAATGCGGTATCCCCATCCGCTAGATGCTGAGATCAAAGATGTTTGAAAAGTTAGCTCTTTGGTAGCTGATTTATGCTTGTTGTTATGAGTGAGTTTGATGTGTGTCTCGACATAATCATTATATGGTGTAAAAGAGACATCTTCGTATTGTAGCACTCCTGCCGCCACTACGTGTTTTCTTGTATCTCCGGTACCGACGTTTGTCTCTTCTCTCATTAAGGTCTTATTGTTCTCATCCCAGCTATATCGTACAACACTTGTTTGTTGTTCTGTGCATGCCTGGAATACTCCATAGCAATGCTTGTAATCACCATCGCCGTCATCTTGTACCAAGGTGAAGGTTTGTGAATTATTTGCGTCTCTAGTGATCCACTCGGTTGCATGGCTCATGTCTTGGCTAACAGAGACCTTGGCAGAAATATCTTGGGGGACGTTCATTACTTGGTGAGTGGCTGAGGCTAATGCGGGGATAACAAGTGCAGTGATTGCCAATCCTGCTAATATCTCAGGGAGGGTAAATGCCCATTGCCCCCTTTTTTTACCAAATACTCTTGTAAGTTTCATATGCGTTTACCGCCTTTTTACCTTTTCGTCACTAACCATAACATAGGAAGATGAAGGGGTTGGTATACGTTGCGTAAACGTTCTATGAATTGTGTGAAAAAAGAAGGTAATTCACCGAGTTTGATGCAGGAGACTGGAGTACAGGTGGATAGGCAGTCGTATGTTGTTAGTGTGTACCATGCAGAAGATGTGGTGGTAAGAACTGATACGTGGTGTTTGATGAGAAGATAAGTGATAATTCTACTAATATATATAAGGATGGTTCAGATAGGTCATATCATTACCGATACCTTAGCTCCTGAGTTTATCCATGTATTAACGATGACATCAGAAATTAGAATCTTTAAACACTAAACAACCAATCATGTGACTACGGCGCACCAACGAACAGATGAACATGAGTTATGGTAACCTTCGACATTATTAAGAGCCATGTACCCTATCACTAACGGGTCGATGATTACTTCGACATTTTGGACGCAACTCGTATCAAACGTCGTTTACTCAATCGTCTGGAGGGATTGGGATTAAAAGTAACCCTTGAATTACTTGTGCCAGTGTGTTAGAGGGTGATTGTTTTCTATGTAGTACTGATTACAACGTCCCAATCACCAAAGCGCGCAAGAGCTTAAAAATTCGGAAATTGAATTTATTTGGGATTTTGTGATTTGGATTCAGGATTTGGAAGCTTGCTACTATGAATATGGGATGGTTTGACTATCATATATGATGGAGATGGCTAAAATTTCCATGCTCGGATTGACCGTTATACAACTCATTTCAGCTTTGCATAGATGGATAACACCTAATGGGATTAAATATCTTTAAGATGATACGGCCTCTAGGTATTGCTATATATCATATAGTCTATAGACATTCTGCAACAATCTAGTTGTACGATCTTGAGGAGGGACACTCCAGATGGAATAAGAGTATAGGAGAGGCAGTAGTCTTGCTTTTGGTTGACTTTTTGAATTTGGGAGTGTTAGAATCCGAATACAATTACGTATGCGAATTGGAGGTGGTGGTATGTATACTGAGGAGGAGTTGAAAGAGATAGAGAAGCGCAGGAAGGAGTGGGAGGAAGGGACGCTTCAGAAATCTTTAAGACGTTTCGGTTTACAAGATAATCCGACAAAATTCTATACACCTTTAGATAATAGAGAGTTCAATTTCCTGGAAAAGGTGGGTTTTCCTGGGCAATATCCGTTTACTGCTGGTAGACATCCAACACCAATGCCCCCTGCACTACTGGAAATGGGATTGAGTATGGCTTCGGGTAGCAGGATGGGAGCTGCTGTCTATTCTGGGTATGGAACTGCTGAGGATACTAGGGATTACTACAAGGCAGTATCCATTCCGGGAATACCAATGGGGCCGAACATAGCTTTTGATCTCCCCACCCAGATAGGGCTTGACTCGGATGATCCCATGGCCAGGGGGGAAGTGGGGAAGGTTGGAGTAGCTGTTGATAGCCTCCAGGACTTTGAGATAATCTATGAAGCCTTTACCGATAGTATGGATATCGATAAGGTTTCCTCCAATTGGACCATAAATGGCATGACCAACATTATGTTGGCCATGTATATAGCAATTGCGGAGAAGAGAGGGATATCTCTAGACAAACTCAGAGGTACTCCTCAGAATGATATACTCAAAGAGTATGTTGCTCGAGGTACATATACCTTTCCCATTAAACCGTCAATGCGAATGACAAGGGATACTATCAAATATTGCACTGAGCATATGCCGAATATGAATACGATCAGTATCTCCGGATATCATATTCGTGAAGCTGGAGCTACTCAAGCTCAGGTCTTAGCTTTTACTCTTTCCAATGGTATCGCTTATGTTCAGGAGGGCATCAATGCCGGTCTTGATGTGGACAGATTCTATCCTCGAATGACTTTCTTGAACTTCGGTGGCACGATGGAGATATATAAAGAAATTGCCTTGCAGAGGGCAATCCGCCGAGTATGGGCTCGAATCATGAAGGAAAGGTTCCAGGCAAAGGAACCCAAGAACTGGTCGATGAGTGCGGCAGCTTCTATATTTGGTTGTTCTGTCACAACTGCCCAACGTCCTCTTAACAATCTTACTCGTGGAGTGGTGATGGGATTTGCTTCTGCGCTAGCCGGTGAAATGCCCAGTGGTGGGGCTCCCTATGATGAACCTTTAGGATTGGGCCATAGCCGAGAAGGCTGGCAGTTGAGTCTGGATGCCATTAGAATAGCTGTTGCAGAGGCGAAGTTAACCAGTGTGGTTGATCCTCTGGCAGGGTCCTATTTCTTTGAGTCATTAACAGATCAGATTGAGGAAGAAGCCCTGGCGATTATGGATAAGGTTGATGCTATTGGGGGGGCCATTCCCGCAATAGAAAGTGGTTTTATGCAGCGAGAGGTTGCTAAGAGTGCTCACGAATGGCAGCGGCAGCTTGAAACAGGTGAGAGGGTTATGGTGGGTGTGAACAAGTTTGTTGGTGAGCAGGAGTTGGAGGTTATTCCACCTAGAATGGTAGATCATCCCTATGATCCCAATAAAAGGGACCAGGCGGAGGAGAAACAGCTCGCTAAGCTTGCTAAGCTGAAGAAGGATAGGGATAATGAAGCAGTGCAAGCTAGCCTAAAGCGCTTGAAAGAAGTAGCCTTAGATGAAAGTGTAAACCTGATACCTTCTATGGTCGAATCGGTTAAGGTGTATGCCACGATAGGTGAGATCTCCGGCGTTCTAAAGGAAGTATTTGGAGAGTATGAACCATATGCTGTCTAAGTTATTACTATGCTTGTTTGCGACATCCATGCATGAGTAAACCTAGATTTGGGAAAGAGCATAACCCGTGTTCTACAATGTTAGGACGCGGGTTATTTGAATAATCGTATAGGACGTGGCTAAGGTATCGTCTCGTTCTGCAATCTCATGATTATTGTTTGTCGATCATAAAAGTTGCTGAAAGAGAGGGGGATAAAGCAATGGCAGTTCAGGGCCCTTTGACTGGAGTAAGGATTCTAGATGTTTCGCAGGCTCATGCTGGTCCTTATGGTACTCAGATTTTGGCGGATATGGGGGCAGAGGTTATTAAGATTGAATCACATTTGGGAGACCTTCTCAGAATGGGGCCTCCATGGCATGGGGGCAATCCCCAGTTGGGATACTATGCCCTAGCCCTCAATAGAAACAAGAGGAGTCTTGTTCTGGATTGGGAGACTAAGGTTGGCAAGGAAGCCTTCTATGAATTAGTCAAGAAATCAGACGTGGTATTCGACAATTTTAGGGCAGGTGCGATGCAGAGGTCTGGATTAGACTTCGAGACTCTTAGTAAGCTCAATCCGCGAATCATATGTACATCTATTTGTGGCTACGGAGTCACTGGTCCCTATGCCGAATACTCCTCGATGGACGATATCGCTCAAGCCATTAGCGGAATGGCAAGTCTATGTGGTGAAGAGGGTGGTCCTCCTATTCGGTCTGGAGCGGCTGTATCGGATATATCTGCCGGTATTTATGCAGCATTTGGAACTGTCATAGCGCTATATGAAAGGGAGCATACTGGGAAGGGCAGGCAAGTGAATGTTAACCTGTTAGATGCCAGTATGTCATTGATTGCTAATCATTTCCAGGCATTCTTCATATCTGGTGAAGTGCCAAAGCCACAAGGCTCTAGACATCCTCTAACTGCGCTATTGGGATTCTTTAAAACAAAGGATAGCTATATGGCTATTGGTCCTAGTTGGCCACGAATCGCTAGGGTGGTAGATAGGGAATGGATGATTGACGATCCTCGCTTTAATAACATCTTTGCGTTGACTGCCAACAAGAAGGAAATGGAATATGAGCTCGAGACTGCACTGGCAGAGGCTAATACTGAGGATTGGGTTGAGCTAATGAGAGCACAGGATTGTGCATGTGGTCCTGTCAACACCTTGGACAAGGTGATCGAAGATCCCCAGGTCATTCATAACAAAACAGTTGTACATATGGAACATCCCCAATATGGCAAGGTTAGGGCCATTGATTGTCCTATAAAAATAGTGGATGCTGTTACAGGTAGCTATACTCCTACCCCTCTGGTGGGAGAGCATACTGAAGAGGTTCTTAAGGAAGTTATTGGATATACTGATGAGCAAATAGAAGCTCTAAAGAAGGGTCAAGAGGAACATCAACAGGAACTTGTGGATAAACGGGTTAGAAAGATGATGTAAACTGTTTCCAAGCTTCGAGGTAAGCTTGGGTTATAAATATAATTCTCAAAGCAGGTATAAGAGACAGCTCAGCTTGGTCGCTGGGTTGTCTCGTTTTTTTTGCAGAATGCCGGAACATCTTGTATTTCCCTAACTATATGGATTATTCTCTATGTATCGAACTAGTCGCAAGATTAGGAGAAATACAGTAGTTTCATCACTACTAGGAGTAGCAATAGCGAATGTGAATCGATGTCCCAGTTGTTGAAATCAGCTAAGACCTGTCGAATTATGAATGCAATCTCAATCAGGTTCAGTGTGAACTACTCACCATACTTTTTACAGTTGTGGGTTGTTGATGGAAAAACGGATGATATCATGAGAGTATGTGAAATTAATATAATCCAACTGTTTCATTACCTAGCTCCATATTCTTCTTTATCTTCACTTTTTGTATTAAAACCGCAGGGGAGCTAAAGGCCGAAACATTTAATGAAATATAAAAAACCTCTATTTTTCTGCGAACAGACTCGAAAGGGGGTATTTTCGCCTGCGTGCGGGGGGTGGGCGGATGCTGGTACAATATTATAATCAGCTAAAGGATCTTGCCGCAGACTTAGTTTCTCACCACGTGGTTAATGGGTCTGTAGCGGTAAATAGAAATTCAGTACCTGTAGGGCAGTCCATAAGAGCAGGTAGGGTATGGTTGGTTTGCAGTTGGCATAATATTGTGGCTGTAAAATCAAAGTATTTCAATGGTAGTTGTTTGAAGGCGTACCCTCACCAGTAGTGCTTTGAAAACGAATGGTAAGTTATGGTCGAACAGGGCTGAATCAATAGGGGGTGAATAGCACTCTTGAAGGTTAGCGCGAATTGTTGGACAGATAGAAAAGAGGTTCTCAGTAATGGGCTTCGGATTGTTACTGCACATATGCCACATACTCGTTCAGTAACAATCGCTGTTTTTGTTGGTGCTGGTTCTAGACATGAGGCGATAGAAAAGTCAGGAGTGTTCCACTTTATCGAGCACATGTGTTTCAAAGGGACGACACTGCGTGCTACTCCAAGGGAAGTCTCTGGAGCCATAGAGGGAGTTGGGGGGATACTTAATGCTGCTACGGATAAAGAGCTCTCAGTGTATTGGTGCAAGGTGGCCCTACCATATTTTCCTCTGGCGCTGGATGTATTGAGTGATATGATATGCCATTCAAAGTTTGACCTTGAAGATATTGAGAGCGAACGTAGGGTGATAATTGAGGAAATCAATCTAAGTCATGATTCTCCACAATGTAGGGTTGACTTGTTAGTTGATGAGATCCTGTGGCCGAATCATCCACTAGGTAGGGATATTGCTGGGTGTAAGGAAACGGTCAGTATGCTCTCGCGAATAGATATGTGTGAGCATTTATCTAGCCAGTATGTACCAAACAACACTGTAATTGCCATCGCTGGTAACGTAGAACATAGTGAAGTAGTGAGCAGGGTTGAGGATAGCTTTGGCGAATGGAGACAGGGCTGTATCCCGAATTGGAACACAGCCCTTGACACTATTGAGAAGCCTTCTTATCGTATCGAAACAAGGGACACTGAACAAGTGCATTTGTGCCTTGCAGTCAAGGGGCCTGCTTTAGGGCATCCGGATCGTTTCATTTTCGATATGTTAAACGTCGTATTAGGCCAAGGTATGAGTAGCCGATTATTCATGGAGATTCGTGAAAGGCTTGCTTTAGCCTATGCGATATATAGTTCCGTGGACCATTTTCTGGATTCGGGGTGTTTAGGGGTTTATGCGGGAGTTAGTCCTAGTTGCTTCGAGCAAGCAACTGTAGCTATCCTTGGAGAGTTATCTCGTTTAAGAGATGGTGTGTCTGAATCCGAGTTGGTGAGAGCAAAAGAGCTATGTAAAGGCCAGCTGGCTCTAAGAATGGAGGATTCGCATGAGGTGGCTTCATGGTTGGGTGGACAGGAGCTGCTTCTGAATAAGACTATGACTATGGATGAAGCGACTGAGATAGTAGAGTCGATAAGTCTGGATCAACTCAGGCGTGTTGCGCGTGATACCTTGGTAGCAGACAAGCTGAATCTAGCTGCGGTAGGACCGATCATGAATGGAATTGATATTAGCAATCTACTTAAGCTTTGATAGCTGGTTTTTCTATTACATTTGTAATAAGCTCAAATAAAAAAGGGTTCCTCTGAATGAGGAACCCTTTTCCTTAGCTTATCCTTGCATATGCCTAGTATTCGGGCATGGGAGGCATTGGTGCCTTTTCTTTTTCTGGCAGGTCTGTCACTAGTGCCTCTGTGGTTAGAATCATTGTAGCCACGCTTGCACCATTTTCGAGTGCTGTCCTGGTGACTTTCAGGGGATCTACAATACCTTTTTCAAGCATATCGCCGTATACGTTCTTCGATGCGTCGAATCCATGTCCCACCGGACTGGCTTTGACCTTGTCAACCACCACCGATCCCTCTTGACCGCTATTGAGTGCTAGCCATCGAACTGGAGCTTCAAGAGCTGCCTTGACCATGCGCACACCAGTCGCGAGATCCCCCTCATTCTCCTCGATGAGCTTGTCGAGGACAGGTGAGGCATTAAGCAATGCTACGCCACCACCAGGGAGTATACCTTCTTCAACAGCTGCTCTGGTTGCAGATAGCGCATCCTCTACCCTATGCTTTTTCTCCTTAAGCTCGACTTCTGTTGCTGCTCCCACTTTGATAACTGCTACACCACCAGCTAACTTTGCCAGTCTTTCTTGAAGCTTCTCACGGTCGAAGTCGGAGGTGGTTTCCTCCACCTGGGCTTTAATTTGTTTCATCCTAGCGGTAATGTCGGATTCAGAGCCCTTACCTTCTACGATGGTCGTATTGTCTTTGTCGGATACTATACGCCGTGCTCGTCCCAGATCGTCAATGGTGACTGAATCTAGCTTGCGGCCAACCTCTTCTGAGATTACCTTCCCGCCTGTGAGAATTGCCATATCTTCAAGCATCGCTTTTCGGCGATCACCAAAGCCAGGGGCCTTGATCGAAAGTACGTTGAGGGTGCCTCTCAGCTTATTGACGACTAGAGTTGCCAGGGCTTCACCATCAATGTCTTCAGCCACAATAACCAGGTTCTTGCTTATTTGTAGAACCTTTTCCAGGGCAGGTAGGATATCGGCTACGGCGGAGATCTTTTTGTCTGTGATCAGGATATAGGGATCTTCGATCTCAGTGACCATTCGCTCTGGATTGGTGATAAAGTAGGGGCTGATGTATCCCCTATCGAACTGCATTCCTTCTACAAACTCTGTCTCAAACTTGAGACCCTTGGATTCCTCTACGGTGATAACTCCGTCTTTACCCACCTTTTCCATAACGTCGGCGATAAGACCACCGATTTCTGAGTCTACAGCGGAGATGGTTGCAACTTGTGCAACTTGTTCCTTGCCAGATACGGCAATACTCTTGTTCTTGAGCTCTTCTACAAGAGCGTCCACTGCCTTTTCAATGCCGTATTTAAGAGACA
>JAXHVC010000193.1:0-2176 GCA_034189315.1 Chloroflexota bacterium
TTCCGTAGCAAACTTATTCTGAAACTCGATGAGATTTATCGATTCCTGCTTCATCCCCTTCACTCCCTTTGTAGTGCATTCCCTACATTCTATTGTTTCTCGGAGCTAAGGGCCTAATCGTATTGTTAAATTTGTGCTTATTTGTCTGTTATGAGGGACCTGACGGTTTCTGTTTCCCAAAGTCCAAGTCATACCTCTAGGTCACATAGTGGCTATCTGACTATGTCCCATCGAGTACCGTGTGGTATCTCTATCGTACCTCAGTTGGTAATCTTCTACTCAGGTACTCATCAGTAGTATTCACCGTATCAACTTTCAAGCTGACTTATCTTGAACAGTTTTTGATGCATACCGACTTATCCGTATAGCAATAACATAGTCAATTCAATATGGGTGTTTAGCATAACAAAACCTATAAGAAATATAATTATATTGACTTAACACCACTTTAATGATATAAATTTTCACCGATTATCATACATAATTCAATATGCTTTGTATAAGTGGCAATTGATTAGGAGGCAGCAACTATGGAGACATCTACTATAGAGCCTGTCAATACGGGAGTTGACTCCAATGTGCGAGGTGAGGAAGAACAACTTGTGGTATTTGAACTGAGTCATGAGGACTATGGAGTAGATATCAGTGCGGTCAGAGAGATTATTCGTATGCAGGCTATCACCCGAGTACCCAGAACCCCGAGGTTTGTTGAAGGTCTGATTAATCTGAGGGGCAGGGTTATTCCTGTTGTAGACCCACGTAAAAGGTTTGACCTCTCAGCGGAACATGATGAAAAGAACAATCGGATTGTTGTTATGAATATCAGTAATCAGGATATTGGTTTGGTTGTGGATGGGGTAACAGAGGTTTTGCTCATTTCCAATGATTGTATAGAACCACCTTCTTCCATTATAACAAGCGTCGAATCAGAATACTTGTTAGGGATTGCCAAGCTTTACTCTAGGTTGATAATCCTGCTGGATTTAGAGAAAGTGCTTAGTGAAGGAGAGAGGGGTGAGTTATTTGGTGGTATGGAGATGCTAGAGTAAACGAAAATCGCGATGCTATTGTCTTTGAGTTGTGGAATTCTCGGATTTTTAATTTTGAAGGGTAATAAAAGTGATTAGGCATAAATTCGTGGTAGGAGAGCATCTATGGAATACTTATTGCTGGGAGGGATAGTCCTTGGGGGTATCTTGAGTGTCGTGGGGGTAATGTATGGAGTGTTTAAATGGTCCTTGATTAACAAGGTGATGATAATCGTGATGCCAATGATATTGATAATGGTGATGTTGGGATATTGGATTGGTACCAGTGGTGTAACGGCAGCAACAGCTGCAATTGGTTGTACATTAGGGGTGTCTAGCGTTGTAACTGTCTTTCTAATCACAAACAGAATGTTGTTCAAACCATTTGCCATGCGGGCTCTGTATATGGAGGAGGAGAGTGAATACTTGGTTAGGCAAGTAGCTGAGATATCGGCAGTGATGAGAGATGTAGCGAATGAGGGAGACCTAAGCCGGGTATTGCAAGCAGAGCGGGAGGATGATGTTGGAAAGCTGGTTAACTCTGTGAACACAATGGTGGAATCACTTAGGGAGCACGCGGTTATATCGGAGACAATAGCTGGTGGAGATCTGACAGTAAGAGTACGGCCCAAGTCGGAGAGGGATGTGTTGGGGAATGCCTTTGCCAGGATGGTAGATGGTTTGAATAATGTGATTGGCCGGTTGGCTCATAATGCAGAGGAGTTAGATATAGCGAGTCGGCGTTTGGCGGAGGCGGCAAAGCAAGCTGGTAATGCCACAGGTCAGGTTGCAGGTGCGAGTCAGGAAATAGCGAAGGGAGCAAGTGACCAAGCGAGGCATGCACAGGATACAGCTAGGTCTGTTGAGCAACTATCGGGCATTATAGCCGGTATAGCTAAGGGTGCGGAAGCTCAAGCAAGTGGTGTTACCAAGGCATCATCGTCTGTGGGAGAGGTGTCGGAGGCGATAGATAGGCTATCGTCAAACGCTAATTTTGCTGCGGAAGGATCGCTAAAAGCAGCGGAGGTGGCAGGGGATGGTGTGAGTGTAACCAAGGAAACCGTAGATGGGATGAAGGAGATAATGGGCACGGTGGAGGTAGTATCTGGCAAAGTGATGGAACTGGGCCAGCGATCCACAGAGATAGG
>JAXHVC010000194.1:0-3127 GCA_034189315.1 Chloroflexota bacterium
AATCGCGAGGAGAGAAACAATCAAGTGGCAATAGCGCTTGCTAAGGTTATGAAGCATGCGGGAGTGAGTTTTGCCACCTTGGGCGTAGAGGAAAGCTGCTGTGGCGAACCTGCTCGTAGAATGGGTAATGAATACCTCTTCCAAATGCAGGCGGCAAAGAATATTGGCATTTTGAGCGGTTACAATGTGAAGAAGATCGTGACAGCATGTCCACATTGCTATAATACCATCAAACATGAGTATCCACAGTTTGAAGGACAATTTGAGGTGATTCACCATACCCAGTTTATTGCAGAACTCATTCAACAGGGTAAACTCAAGTGTGGAAAGGCTTTTGATGGTTTGGTTACCTTGCACGATTCCTGCTATCTAGGACGGCACAATGATATCTATGAAGAGCCTCGTCAAGTATTAAGTTCTGTTCCTGGCGTAAAGACAGTAGAGATGGAACGATCTTGGGACAGAGGTTTCTGTTGTGGAGGAGGAGGAGGTCTCTTTTGGATGGAGAATAGGGCTGGTGTCAAGATTAACGATGCACGCACCGAAGAGGCGATATCCACAGGAGCTAATACGATAGCGACAGCCTGTCCCTACTGTTTGCAGATGTTTGTGGATGGTATAAAGACCAAGGAGGCAGATGAGACGGTAAAGGCTGTAGATGTTGTTGAATTGGTGGCGGAAAGTATCTCTGAAGATGGAAAGAGTTGATGGCAGGGAAATACTTCGAGGATTTTAATATTGGAGATAGGTTTGTCACACCTGGTAAGACTGTGACAGATGCTGCTATAACAACTATAGTTGGGCTGGCTTGCTATACTGAAAAGTTCTTTCATGATGATGAATATGCCAAGGAGCATACCCCGTTTGGAGGGCGGATAGCCCCAGGGAGACTAACCCTGCTTATTATGGGTGCTTTGAGTGAACAGACGGGTATTTGGGAGGACACGGTGATAGCTCTGGTTGGCATGAGTGACATCAGGATTGTGGCGCCTCTAAGAGCGGGTGATACCATAAAGATGGAGATGGAAATCACTAAAAAGAGGGAGACTAGTAAGCTGGATAGGGGAATCATTGTGCATAGAGAAGTGTGTTGCAATCAACGTGGTGATGTTGTTGCTGAGGCTGAAGTCACACACTTGGTGAAACGGCAAATGCAGTAATAAGACACATTTATACGGTCTGATATCAAAAAATAGGGAGGTCTCTGACCTCCCTATTTTCTAGTCCAACATAGGGCAGTATATGCTGCTGCCAAATAATTGATATTATGATTTAGGCTGCTTAGCAAGCTCGTTGATTATTGCTTGTGCCACCTGTGATGTTCCTACAGGGGTTTTGTTAGTCATATCATAGGTGACATTCTTTCCCTCATTGATAACGGTAGCTATGGCTTTCTCCAACCTATTACCCGCGTCAGCTTCGCCAAGGTGATGCAGCATAATTACACCAGAGAGCATCATTGCCATAGGATTGACTTTGTCTTGTCCTGCATATTTAGGGGCACTACCATGGGTGGCTTCAAACAAAGCTATATCATCACCAATATTGGCTCCTGGTGCTAAACCTAGCCCGCCTACAAGTCCAGCACACAAGTCGGAGACAATGTCACCATAGAGATTCGGTAGAACGAGTACATCATATCGCTCCGGATTCCGTACGAGTTGCATACACAATGCATCTACGATTACGTCCTCGAATTGGATTCCTGGGTATTCCTTGGCGACTTCTCGTGCAACGCTTAGGAACAGTCCATCCGTGTATTTCATTATATTAGCCTTGTGGATGGCAGTTACCTTGCTGCGACCAAGAGAACGTGCATATTCAAATGCAAATCGGACAATCCTCCTGGTGCCGGTTTCGGAGATTGGCTTAATGCTGATTCCAGAGTCGGGACGTACTTGTTTTTCTGCAGTAGAGGAGATTAGTTGGATAAGCCTTTCAGTATCTGGTTGCCCCCTTTCAAATTCAATTCCTGCATAGAGGTCTTCGGTATTTTCCCTCACAATTACGATATCGATGTTTTTATAACGTGTGGGGGCTCCTGCATACGATTTGCAGGGGCGTAGGCATGCATAGAGATCTAGGCTTTGTCGTAGGGTTACATTTACACTGCGAAATCCATGGCCAACAGGCGTAGTAATTGGCCCTTTGAGGGCAACTCTATTATTCCTGATTGAATCTAACACGGTGTTTGGCAATGGGGTTCCGAACTCTTCTATGGCCTGGGCACCTGCAATAACGGTGTCCCAATAGAATTGAACTCCGGTTGCTTCCAGTACCAACCTGGTGGCCTCCGTGACCTCGGGGCCTACACCATCACCTGGAATTAGGGTGACTCTGTGAATCATACTAATTGACACCTCATCTGTTTTACAGCATTGATAAACAATCTATTTGGTATATAACGAAGCTATACCATAAACCTATTGACCCTGGTTCTACCAGGATCGTATTGAAGCTACCATATAAAGTATGCAAAGCATAAGCATGTCGTGTTCCATATTCTATGTCATAATTTGAAATCGCCGAACTTCTTCATATATGGAATAAGCCCACCCTCTTGGAGGATATGTTCCATCACTGGTGGTATTTTACCAAAAGTGAGTGCCTCTCCGTTGGATAGGTTCTGGCCTTTTGCAGTACTTAGATCGATTTCTAACTCATCTCCTTGCCGTATGTTGCTTGTATCACATATGAGAACAGGTAGACCTAGGTTGATGGCGTTCCTAAAGAAGATACGTGCTGCTGAAGATGCAATGATAGCTCTAACGCCAGACATCTTCAATACAAGTGGGGCATGTTCTCTGCTAGAACCAAGCCCAAAGTTATTACCCCCCACAAGGAAATCGCCTTCATGAAACTCAGATAGAAAATCGGGGGCAACATCCTCCAAGGTATGTTTTGCTAGTTCGTCGAGGTTGCTCCTTAGGTGCAACCAACGCCCAGGTATTATATGGTCGGTTGAGATATTATCTCCTAGTCTGAAAGCCTTTCCTGTCCACATTAGCAGAACTCCCTTGGATCAACTATTTCGCCATGAATTGCTGTAGCAGCCGCGGTAGCAGGACTGCACAGGTAAATGAAGGAATCTGGATTGCCCATTCTTCCGTGAAAATTACGATTGGCT
>JAXHVC010000195.1:0-18311 GCA_034189315.1 Chloroflexota bacterium
TGCCAAATCATTAAATCGAGGTCTCAGACAATGCCACCATAGTCTGATTTGATTTACTTCGTCTCAAAAACCCGCCTGATCAAAACAGGATACTTCTAACTACCTCTTTCTAAACAGCCTCGAAGGCATTCGGATTTGGTTTGGATTACAACCAGATTTCATCTGTGAATCCATGACTTCGAAATTCGGTTGATTGTGATAGGGGGTCGTGGATTTCGTATGACTGCTTCTTGGTTCACTCACCATATGTTTCTTGGTAATCGGCCATAGATGCTTCAACGACCTTTAGTGCGTGATTGTGATCGTATACCCTTTCGATTTGTAGTCGGGATTCTTTGCCAGGTACAAGCTTGTAGGTGCTAAAGTAGTGTCTCAATCGTTCTATGATGATTCCAGGTAGGTCTGAAACGTCATTTGCTTTACCCCAAACGTTATCGTTCTCCAGAACCGCAATGATCTTGTCATCTGCCTCCCCCTGATCCACAATCTCAAGACCTCCCACTACCACGGCATTGGCAATGACTTCCGAACGGCTGATTGGCCGTTCACTAACCACGCAGATATCCAGTGGATCACCATCTCCTTGCTGAGCGTTAGTAGAGAGTTGGCCAACACGCTTGCCACAGTAGGTACGGGGGATTATGCCATACAAGGTCGGTGGTTGTGATGAGCTGCGTTGAGGGCGATCGACCCTCATGTAGCCAGTGACCTTGTCTATCTCGTATTTCACCAGATCGAATGGTGTGATTTCGATGTAGGCATGTACCAATCTTGGAGGATTGGGTCCCACTTCGATACCATGCCATGGGTGTGGACGCCAACGAAAAAATGGTTCTGGAAAACTCATATTCTGATTCCTTCTATTAATCCTCTTGTAGCCACCAGGGGCTAGTGTTCAATACTTCATGATTGAACATGTTGCCTATCCAAACGCTTGGAGATCTGTTTCTCTATTTCCACGACGAAGAGCACAGGCAAGGCACACAAGACTATCAGCACCCACCAATGTGCAGGAATAGAAGCAGTTCTGAATATATCCACTCCGACACTGGGGAGCACGTATACAATGAGCATCTGGAGAGCCACCGTAACTGCAATTCCCACAGTTATCCACTTGTTGGAGAAGGGATTCATCTTGAATACAGATTTGGATAATGATCGTGCTGTGAGAAGATAGAATATGTGTACCATCATAACAGTCATAAACGCAGCTGTTTGTGCTTGAGTCAGCCGGGATTCGTCGACGGATGATCCGGATACTGCGCTATTACCATAGTAATAGAATATCAGAAAGGCCGCTGCTGCCATTGTTAGTGAGACGACCCCCACCCTTCGTAGAAATAATCCATTTGCTATTTGCTCTTTGGGATCTCTAGGGGGACGTTCAAGTAGATTGGGTTCACGTGACTCCCATAAGAGGGGTAATGCCAGTGCAACTGCATCGTAGAGGTTTATCCAAAGGATGTGTATGGGCTCTAAGGGAAGCCGCTCAGCGAAAAGTGCTAGGAAAGGTACTAAGATAACTGCGCCTATTACCAACAGTGCTTGTCCACCGTTAGTCGGGAGGGTGTAGAGGATTACCTTGCGGATATTACCAAATACATGTCTACCTTCTTCTACTGCGGCTACGATACTGGCGAAGTTATCATCCACCAATACCATATCAGATGCATCCTTACTTACATCGGTCCCCTTAATTCCCATGGCAATTCCAATATCAGCGGCTTTGAGTGCAGGAGCATCGTTCACCCCATCCCCTGTCATGGCCACAATCTCTCCTCGGCGTTGAAGCTGTGTGGCTACCCTGTATTTGTGCTCCGGCGTTACCCTGGCATAGACGGAGACCTTTTCTACTCTATCATAGAGATCATCATCGCTCATATGAGAGAGGTCTTCTCCAGTTAATGCTCCATTTTCGGTGGGAATCCCGATGTTGTGGGCGATCGCCTTTGCTGTTCGTGCGTGATCCCCTGTGACCATAACAACTCGTATCCCCGCACCCTTACACTTGGAAACCGCCTCAATTGCCTCTTCGCGAGGGGGATCTATCATCCCCTGAAGCCCGAGGAAGGTGAGGTTTTGTAGGTCTTCTGCCGTGAGTGATTTCTTATCTGTAGGAACCTGGGTATATCCCAAACCCAGCACTCTCAGGGCTTCCTCTGCCAATTTGTCTACGCTATGGGTGATATTATCTATATTTAAGGGTTCAATAGCGCCATTGACCAATTGGGTTTGGCACATACTAAGTACCTTCTCTGGCGATCCTTTTACGTAAATAATATTGGTCTCATTCCCCTTATGAAGGGTTGCCATGTATTGATCCTTTGATTCGAAGGGGATTTCGTCAAGCCGAATAATACCATCAGCAGAGAGTCCTGCCTTAATGGCAGATACTAGTAGTGCACCTTCTGTGGGATCCCCTACTACTTGGTAGTCGTTTTCAGAGTGATTGGCTTTAGCATTATTGCATAGGAGACCTGCTCTCAGGGTCTCTGTGAGATCATTGTTTTGAAGTGGGTTAATCGTGTTATCTCCCTGGAGGTATTCTCCCTTGGGGGTGTATCCTGTACCCGTCACAGTGTATTCATTTCCGCCCGTATATACCTTGACTACTGTCATCTCATTCTTGGTAAGTGTGCCTGTTTTGTCTGTACATATGACAGTGGCTGATCCTAACGTTTCGACGGATGGTAGTCTTCTTACTAATGCATTCTTGTTTGCCATAGATCGTGCGCCTGAGGCAAGTGCGATGGTTAGTATCGCAGGGAGTCCTTCTGGAATGGCGGCAACTGCTAGTGATACTGATGCTAAGAACGAATATACAAAGTCGTATCCACCAAATGTAGCACCTAAGATGAGATTGATGGCGGCTAGAATTAACACACTAATAACAATAACTCTAGTAAATTCTGAAATCTTACGCATTAATGGTGCCGTGGCTGCCTGAGTGGATTCTGTAATGAGGCTGGCGATCTTCCCGATCTCGGTGTTGGTGGCTGTTGCTATTACTACACCTTGTCCTGCACCACGAGCGACAAAGGTTCCACTGAAGGCCATGCAAGACTGGTCTCCTGGGGATGCTTGGGGATTGGTTATGGGGTCGGTGTTCTTTTCGGCGGGCTGGGATTCACCAGTAAGTATGGCTTCATCGTGTGATAGGTTCCGAGCATGCAGAAGCCGAAGGTCTGCCGGGATTCGTACACCTTCTTCCAATATGACCATATCTCCTGGTACTAATTCGCGAGCTTGCATAATGCTACGTTTTCCATCTCGTAGCACAGTGCATTCCGGTACAATCATCTTGGTGAGGGAATCCATTGATGCCTCGGCTCGTCCCTCTTGAACAAAGCCGATTATGGCATTGACGATGACAACGAGCATGATGACGAATGTATCAATCCACATGCCCAGAATAGCAGTTACCAAGGCGGCCGTAAGTAGAACATAAATCAGTGCGCTGCGGAATTGGAGCAAGAATCGAACTAATGCACTACGTTTCTTGAATTCTAGCTCATTGTAACCATATTCCTTAAGCCTTCTTTCAGCCTCGCTCGAGGTTAGTCCGCTGTCGAAGTCGCTCCCTAACCGTTGCAATACCTCATCAGCAGATAGCTGATACCAAGTGGAATTCTCCGATGAAGAGTTATTACTATTCACACCTAAAAGTCCTCACTTTATTACAGCTCTATATTATTATAATACTAGTCTTAAACTCCTAATGCGAATTACGTTACCCAGACTTTGTGCTGTGCGTGATGATATAACTAGCTGTAGTCGCGTTGTACAAAACCTACGTATTCTGCTACCGATCGTGAGGCACGGAGATATCATGCATTCTCTCATGTGATTACAGTGTGTTTGAGGTGGTTTTTCTGGGTCGTCTTGTTATATGAAATGGAGGTAGTCATAAATACTTCTACTCGCTATGAATTGGGATGACCGTTTGTCCTCATTCAGTCATTACTGGTATCAGCATAGTACTAATAGTGATGTGTATAAAAACGGAGACTCAGACATAAAACAGGTAGGTGAAGTTTTAACCTCCCGAATGTGCAAATACATATGCCATTCATAGGAAGAGCAACTGCGTCAGATTGGGGGATAGGGATGTTGATGCTCATGCTCATGCTCATGCTCATGCTCATGTGGGACCTATACGGGGCATGGATTGTTGGAAAAGAAACTGTATCATAATGTCAACGCGAGTAGTTCTTCTGGTACAGGAAGGAGAACGTGGCAATCCCTTTTTTAGGAGGAGATTGCTTCACCTTCGGTTCGCAATCATACGGTAACCATGGTTGGCATTCTATAATTGGGACACAGCCTCAAAAAGGGCTTCCAGTTATGCAACTAATCACTTCTTGTTGCAGTAGGGAGTGAAGGCTGAAGCCTCTCCCACAGTTCTCGTCGGTTCGATCTGTGAACCATGTGACCTGCCTGTCTTTTCAACGTTGGGGAAATCGGATCCCAGCTTTCAAGACTTCATCACGGATGCCAATATAGACCTGCTCTTGGTGGTATGTTCTTCCAATCACGGCTGTCTTGTCGCGTAGATTCTAAGCCGGTGGCTTCTCTACACTTATAACTCAAGCAGTTGTCTAGTTAATTCCCTCTTGGTTCACGCCGGTGTTTGGGAAAAGACCAGGCTACTATTAGTAATGGTATTCCTAGAGAACGATGAGTATCTTATCCTCCTGTACTTCGACAGGGTATGTCTTGATATCGTCCTTAGCTGATCCGGACAGGCGTTTGCCATCATAATCGAAGATCGATTTGCCTACACTGCAACATTGTACTTGTGAGGTCTCTGGGATAGGATCCAGACGGCGCTTACCATGAGTGCATTGATTCTCGAATGCGTGATATTCACCATCTTCCCCTTTTACAAGGAGTACCCTTTCCGGGAGGTTCTTGCCTTCCATTCGTATAGCTCCGTTCGGCTGTGCCAATTCAGGGGCGAGGGAGAGGCTCACGGTGAGAGTCCTGTCCTCAAAGGTCCAACAATCTGGATTGGATGGTGGCTTCGTTGCACAAATTCCTAACACGCGTTGGAAGATATTCCGGTGTAGAGTGGGTGTTTCCATGCTCTCAACCTCCTGATTAGATAGTTGAAATATTACAGAGCAGGTGCTCTGCATTTCTCGCATAGGCAAGAGGGGAGATGTAACAAGGTTGTCTTCGCGAGAGCATATGATTCTTTTCTTATTGTCTATTAGCTTAACCCGGAGGCGTCAAGAAAGCAAAGGGTATACCTAATTGGGGAATTCGCACTATAGCAACCCAATCAAGTTCGCATACACAATTTCCCCACATTATTTTTGAATGGTTAATTCTGGAATGACCGATTTGATTTAATGAGGAAGACCTTGAGGGTGTCTCGAAGCCACTATCTACTTTATCAAAGGACGTATCATGGTTAAATTAATAGATGCTTTGTAATCGTGGCCTTCTATGCAAAGTTGAAATGGGACATGCTGCGATTAAGCAAGTAGGGGAGAATTGAATCTCCCCATTTGTTTTAGGTACATGGGAGCAATGGCTCTCTAAATCTGAGGCGGTGGCTTCAGTCTACTCTTGAGTAGACGAAATGGCACATTATGCTTATGGTCGCGGTTGTTCGGGCTGTGTCCCCTTTTCGTCTCTGGAATGTTTCTCAAAAACCAGCCGGTCTGCTTTGGAAGTTTCCTCAAATCTCGCACCGGGATGACGTAGTGCCCTTAGATGCTGAATATCATAGGCTTGGGAATGGTCCGTATAGACATGTGTCAGCTCCTGGTACTTGTCACAGTTGTTCGCATCCGTTTCGTATAATACTTGCCTCCCCCTTTGTCCAGGCTTATCTCCTGGTATAACTCGGCATGTTCCTGAACGCTCGCTTCCAAAGATGGCGTAGTTCTCGCAATTACCGCACGCCCTGTCTATTTGATTCTCTGACACCGGATATTACCCCCTTATGATTGTTCTATTGATCTTCAATGGAGCCTTATTTTACGACCGTAGGCTCCTGTCCTGCATCAGATTTCCTGAACTGTTCTCTCTATAATTCCTTCCTGAGTAATGGCATTCAATTCAACAAAATGAGCACTGTAGCCAGCAACCCTCACGATTAGCTCTTGATATTTCTCTGGTTCCCTTTGGGCTGCCCTCAATGTTTCATTGTCTACCATATTGAATTGCACATGTGGGATGTTGAGGTCGTACCATGTCTTTATGTAGTTGGTCCATAACTGGAATCCTTTATCTCCTGCCAATTGCATGGGTGACAACCTTTGATTAAGTAGATTCTGTTTCAGCTGGCGATGATCTATCTTGGATACAGATCGTAACACTGCTGTAGGTCCCTTCTTATCAAAACCTGCCCCTGGCGAGACCCCACCGTCATATAAGACATCGCCCAGTCTTCTACCGTTAGGCAGTGCACCAATCATTGGGGCGAGTGCTGACCACACCGATATGTTCTGTGGCAAAGTCATGAAACGTCCTCCTCCCCACTCGATATTCTTGCCACACTCCTCTGATATCACATGGAAGTATAGGCTGGCCATCTCATCGACTTCCTCGATATCGTTGCCAAATTTAGGCAGGTTTACGAAGTCCTGCCTTATCTCTGCATAGCCCACCCAGTTAGCTTGTAGTGCTTCTAAGAGCTCGGCCATGGAGTATTTCTTATCTTCGTAGACCAGCTTCTTAATTCCGTACAGACAATCGGGTACCTCTCCACCGCCGTATAGAGTGACCCAAGCATTGGAGAGAGGTTCACTCCGAGCATCGGTCAGATCTATGCCACTCTCAATGCATCGTTCAAATAGACAAGATCCAAATGGCTGTGGGAGGTATTTGGCCTCGAGATATCTATGCTTATTACGGCATCGAGTAGCAGTTTGGTATACATAGGCCACTTGTTTCCGGAATGCATCGATGAATTCATCGAAGGTCTTGAACGTGGTTGGGTCGCCGCTTTGAACGCCCATAGGTAAGCGTAATACATAAGGCTCGTAGCCATTGTATAAGGCGAGCACTAGTGGCCAAACACCGATGGCTTGGCAGCAAGCATATCTTATCCCCTGCCCTCCGCGCCCCTTGGTAACTCCGGGAGACATACATACTACATGGGCATAGCTTCTAGCCTCCTCCAAAGTTGCTCCGTAATTTGACATAAGGACTTCCTGGTTGATTCCATCATGCTGAATTGCTGGATGGCCCATTCCCTGTCGGATGTTCTCGAATACCTCCCGTAGCGTAGAAATTCTTGTCCCTGGGTGGTATCTAAACTGGAAGGAAGGCTCTGCTACGCGCATCAGACGTGTGGCCTCCAGAACTGCATCTGTAAGATCATTGCAGGCATCGCGTCCTTCTTCGTCCACACCGCCTATGGTGACGGTGGGGAACACAATGGGTGATCCTTGGGAGGCAAAGCGATACATATAGGGAGCCCAAGGACAGTTTTCGTAGATCCTGGCGTTGTTCTCTGCAAGTAGTTCGATGGCATCTTGTCTTGTGAGAGTACTATCTTGTAGCACATCTCTTTTGTAGTATGGCCAGTAGATCTGGTCTATCCTCATTGCCCACCCCGGGCTAGCACGCTCTATCAGCCGCATGGTGAGGCCAACAAATCTCTCACATTGTATAGCCTCATGTAAGTGCTCAGCTGGCTTTGCTGGTACCTTGGCACAAATCTCTGACATCTTGAGGAGCTCACCCTTCCGCTTGGCATCAGTCTCAAAGTTCTCTGCAACGATTTTGAGTAGGCGGCTATGTCGTTCTGCCCAATTGATCACTGCTGAGGCTGCATATTTCATAGCCCGCCACTGATCCACCTTATCGATAAGATGTAGTGTCGTAGGTGTAGCTGGGCCACTGCAGAGCAACGCCTCTGCACCTTCAAGCTTGGTGTCAATCCTTTGGGTGATTCTTTCTAGGCCGTTAGTAAAGATGAAATCATAATCCGGTACTGCGCTGGTGCTAGCATCAATATTCATCCCTCCAACGACGGGCCCTTGTACCGTAGCTGCTATCTCTTCTTGGCTCATGTGCCTTTCGGCTTGAATCTGAAAGCATTTGTCTTTCCAGTAGTCAAGACATCTCCTGATCCAGTCCTTAGCCTCTTCGCCGAACATATCTTGAGGGTCATAGAAGAAATCCTCATTTGCAATGATCGATCCTTCAGGGTGATGTGGAACTTCGTTAGGCCTGGCTGATATGTATCCTACGATTTGGGCTTGGTCGACGACGAAGACAGGCATGTTGTCTAGCAGAGCGTACAGAGCTTTTGCCCGCCTTTCTGACTCGGGGAGACGATCTGTTTCCTTGTATACTTTGGTCCACCAATATAGTTTGTCTATGCCACCCCGTATCCCTTCCTGGTATTTCCCGCCGGTGGCTCCCTTGGACCATATGGCCTTTCTTAGATAACTGAGTCTAGGGGACCTATTGTTCTCCGCCTCCCACCACCACATGCCTGACGTTGCTGTTGTGGTATTGGTATCTGCCATTTATTACCCCTCCGAATAGATTTGTCGACGTCCTAAATTCACTCTCTGTCCCTTATGCCTCTAACCTTGATTGGCCAGTCTGCTGTCTCTACCTCCCATTTGTCTTCGAGTACCTGCTTGAAACGTTTGTTGAGTTTGTCTTTGGTGTCTTTGGCGGTGAACCAGTTACGTAGCAATTCCATGACCTCTGTGTAGCTCTCAAGTGCCTCTTGTGGATCCTTCCCATATGCAAGACAATCGTGGTTTATCAGGGCACCGGCAAGCAGTAGGTTGCTGTTGTATATTGCCTCGACCTCCTCGTTTTTCTTTGGAGGTCTTTGCATTGCCTTGCTGTTGGCCAGATCTTCGAGCAATTGGCGCTGTCTTTCCTCTTTTGTCCCATTCTTTCCAAACCACAGAAAACCCATATTCTTCCATGACCTCCTATTTCGACGCTGACCTTGGTCATCATGTTGGGCTATTCAACTTGATTACCTTTTCGTATAATGGTCCGATGGATAGGTTGAAATGACTTGATTGTATATTTTATTAGGTGGCCGAGACATATCGCCCAATACCTCTTCGACGACTCGGGCTGCTCGGTCACGATCGGTTAGCCAGAACTGGTCTATGACTTCAGGTAAACTGTCCTCTAATGTAAACCAGTTGGTCACCTCTAGGATGTCTTCCACATCTTCCAGTACATATCTTCTGAGGTGTGGTGAGAATATGCCCACGTAGTCCATTCCACCATACAAAGTCTGTACGCTCTCTTCGATATATGCGAAGCACTTGACTATAAGCCAGACATAGTACGGTAACCGCGCTCCCTCTGAGACAAGTTGGGGGACTAGTGTATACATGACTTCGGTGACATAGCTCTGGGTTCCATGAAGCCTACCTCGTCCCACGATCCCTAGCGATCCCATCGCCATTGCTTCATCGTTGATGGCATTTTCCTCTGGTATATGCCGCCTACGTGCAAAGTGCCGGATACTTTCAGCAGCAGAGTCCCAATCGATCTTGGTTATATCTGTCCCGCGTGCCAGGCAGACCTTCTTGAACAGGTCTAATATGTAGTCGTTGTCCGATGTGCCTGCCAAGCCCAGACCGATGAAGATCTGTCTGGCTGTACGTTGTACTTCTGGTATGGTACAGTCTTGGAACATACCAAAATCGCAGAGAAACCATCTCCATGAATTTCCATTGTTGTCAGGTCTCATGAGGTATAGGTTCCCCAAGTGTAAATCACCATGATAGAAACCCCACTTGTACATCATGTCTCCCAGGAATAGGGGGAGTATGTAGAACAGATGGAACGGCTCGTCATCAGGGTATTCTGGTATCCTGTACGATACAAAATCGAAGATCTCGTCTAGTGTGGCCTCCTCTGCTAGATGATCCAACCGAAAGAAACCATGGACAAATTCCATGGTCAGAAGCTTCGTAGTGGTGTGCTCAAAATACACCTTAGCTACCTTAATATGATTTCGGTAGACGGGGTGTGTTTGGAAGTGCAAACGCATTTGATCCTGGATGCGTCCCTCCAGCAAGAAATCGATTTCTCTATCCAGAGACTCACGAAAACTCACAGTGAATACCCCTAGGTCGGTTCTTCTGAATAGTGGTAAGAATAGGCTCACGATAGGTAAGAGTATATTGAGTACGATGAGAACATCTAGCTTAACAGTGCCTTTAAGATGGGGGCGTTGTATTTTCAAGGCTACCTCTTCACCAGTACGGAGTCTCCCATGATGGACCACTCCGAGCGAAGCAGATGCTACGGGTTTCTCCTCCACCCAATCGAAGACCTTCTCCATGGGTTTACCGAGCTCTCGTTCTAAGGCCTCTTTTACATCGTTGTATTTGAGGGGGGGAAGCCTATCTTGTAGTATCTGGAGCTCTTCTCTAAGGAATGGGGGGACCTCTGGTCTCATACTCAGTATCTGAGCGAATTTAATGAATGTGGGACCCAATTCAGCAACTAGGCCTCGTATGGTCCTTCCTACTAGGGCTTTATACCATGGCTTGGCGGTAGCCTTTGACCTAGCTTCGTTGATAATGGCGTCGGCCTCATCCCTTGTGTTAACCCTTGTCCAGGCGTCGGGTTCGATGATCCCACCTCCTAGCACTAATGCGCTACGTTCTGAAATGGGAGACATTACTTCTGCTAGGTCTGGGTAAGGTGGGGTGCTATTCTTCAGTATCGGCAGGCTGGTCCATGCCATGATTACAGGACCTCGGAATAGGAGGAACCTCATGGTGGCGTACATTAGTTCAGACATTCGTAGAAATATTAGGGTTGCTCTGTAGACATATAGATACATCCATGGAAACTCGTGATAGAATCGTGCTGCTACAGAATTCACAGATTCTCCCTTCGTAGTGGACTTGGCTGCTCCTTCAGGACAATCATTTACCCACCCTTCCGTTGTTCTTTCGAGCACTGGGCCCGTAAGGAACACGGGTTATTAGTGAAAGAAACCTTCAGTTTCTTAGGAGGGTATAAGTGAGGTCCGGTAGGCTATGGAGCGATCATATGTACTTTGGTGCTTTCCCCTGAAGACACATACTGTATTCATACGTCATGGTGGGTGGTAGTACAGAGAAACATCCAGTTTCTCTGTACTACCACCCGTATCATGCAGAACCTTCCTCTGAAGGGGCATCTGCAACGCTTTACTCGTGGATGCCCCTTTGGTTTTGTATGCAGGGTAAAATGGGAAATACCCCCATTAGAGAAGACCGAATCCCCCTCCTAATCGGTTATTTCTTTGGCGCCTATATCGCGGATATTTTAGAGGCATTGTATGCCCCCAGGTTAGATTTCCTGAACTGTTCTTTCGATAATTCCTTCCTGGGTAAGGGCATTCAATTCAACGAAGTGAGCACTGTAGCCGGCAACCCTCACGATTAGCTCCTGATATTTCTCTGGTTCCCTTTGGGCTGCCCTCAATGTTTCATTGTCTACCATGTTGAATTGTACGTGAGGTATGTTGAGGTCATACCAGGTCTGCATGTAGTTCATCCAAAGTTGGAATCCTTTGTCTCCGGCAAGTTGTGTGGGGGATAATCTCTGATTGAGTAAAACCTGTTTTAGACGACGACCATCCACTTTAGAAACTGACCGTAAAACTGCGGTAGGACCTTTTTTATCGAAACCTGCACCGGGGGATATTCCTCCATCGTACAGACAATCACCCAATCGCCTCCCATTTGGTAATGCCCCAAGCATGGGGGCGAATGCGGAGAAAGCTGAGAGATTCTGTGGCAATGGCATGAATCTTCCACCACCCCACTCAATATTCCTGCCGCACTCTTCTGATATGATTCTATAGTAGAGTCTGGCCATCTCATCTACCTCGTCAACATCATTTCCGAACTTCGGTAGGTTGACGAAGTCCTGTCGCATCTCGGCATATCCTACCCAATTTGCCTTCAGCGCCTCGAGCAGTTCATTCATGGTGTATTTCTTCTCTTCAAACACTAGTCGCTTTATCGCATACAAGGAATCGATTACTTCTGCTCCGGTGTATTGTGTGATCCACGCATTGGATAGTGGTTCACTCCGAGCATCTGTCATATCGATGCCACTTTCAACACAGCGTTTGAATAGGGAGGATCCAAAGGGCGAGGGTAGGTATTTGGCTTCTAGATACCTGTGCTTGTTCCGGCAGCGACAGGCGCATTGGTATTGGTTGGCCACCTGTTCTCGATATGCTTCAATAAATTCTTCAAACCTCTCAAATTTGCTGGGATCTCCTGTATGTGGGCCCATCTGTAGACGCAATACACATGGTTCAAATCCGTCATAAAGGGCAAGTTCTAAGGGCCAGACCCCCAGGGCCTGACAGCAGGCGTATCTGACTCCTTGTCCTCCCCTCCCTTTGGTAACCCCGGGGGACATGCACACTACATGTGCATAGCTTCTGGCCTCTTGCAGGGTTGCCCCATAGTTGCTCATGAGTACTTCTTGGTTGATAGCGTCGTGCTGTATGGCTGGATGTCCCATACCTTGCCGTATGTTCTCAAAAACCTCTCGTAGGGTTGAAATGCGTGCTCCTGGATGATATCGGAATTGGAAGGATGGTTCGGATACGCGCACAAGTCTAGTGGCTTCCAGAATGGCGTCGGTCAGGTCATTACAGGCATCTCTGCCATCTTCATCTACACCGCCAATGGTGACCGTGGGAAAGACTATGGGACTGCCCTGGGTGCCGATTCGATATAGGTAGGCAGACCATGGACATGCCTCGTACATCCTGATGTTATTCTCTGCCAGCAGCTCGATTGCTTCCTCTCTAGTCAAGCTTTTTTCGTCAAGAACATCCTTTTTATAGTAAGGCCAGTAGATTTGATCTATCCGCTCGGCCCAACCAGGACTGAGCCTCTCAATAAGTCTAGCTGCCAGACCAACGAATCGTTCACACTGTATGGCCTCATGCAGGTGCTCTGCGGGTCGTGCTGGTACTTTGGCACAGATCTCGGATATCTTAAGCAGTTCCGCCATTCGCTTGGCATCTGTCTCGAAGTTCTCGGCGACGATTCTGGCCAATCTACTGTAGCGTTTGGACCATTGGATCACTCCGCCTACAGCAAGTTTCATGGCTCGCCACTCATCAACCTTGTCGATAAGATGTAAGGTATCTGGGGTGGCAGGCCCTGTTGACAGCAGTCCCTCTGCAGCATTGATCTTTGTATCTATCATGCCGGTTATACCATCAAGCCCGTTTTCGAATGTGAAGTCATAGTCGAATACAGCACTGCTGCTCATATCCACATTCATACCACCAGCAACGGGGCCCTGTAATGTAGCTGCTATCTCTTCTTGACTCATATGCCTCTCGGCTAGAGTCTGAAAACACCTTTCATTCCAGTAGTTAAGACATTCCCTGATCCAGCTCTTGTCCTCCTCTGGGTACATTTGCTGTGGATCGTAGTAGAAGTCCTCGTTCCATACGACTGATCCCTCGGGATAGAATGGAACCTCATTTGGCCTGGCTGAGATGTAACCTACTATCTGAGATTGATCGATGATGAAGATAGGTAAGTATGTTAGATAGGTCTCAAGTGCGCTAGCTCTTCTTTCTACCTCTGGGAGCCTATCGGTTTGCTTGTAGACCTTGGTCCACCAGTAGATCCTATCGGTCCCTCCTGTAACTCCCTCTTGGTATCTCCCTCCTGTAGCCCCCTTGGACCATACTGCCTTCCTTAAGTAATTAAGCCGAGTTGATCGCTTCTTCTCTGCTTCCCACCACCAAGCTTCTCGAATCCCATCTGTTGTTGTAGCAACCTCTTGCATCACCTCAATCTCCTTACTATTTCTACTATTATGTTACATAGAGGGAGGGCAATTTTACCATAATCATTAGATGGTGGTCAAGTTGTAGATGAATCGAGCTGCTAGGTGGAGTGTATACGTGGCATCGAAGTGTAGGTGAAGCGATATTTGTATGGTTTGCATAGAGGAAGAGCTTTCTAACCATGCATGCGGTGAACCAGAAGTCAATTTACTATCAATTACTAGGTGTATTCTGAACCAATTGGTGTGAGGTTTGGAATCGAGCTTATGTTAGTCACTCGGCCTGTGGGCTGGGTACCCCTGTAATGTGCCATAGAGGCCTGAGAGCTTCTAGGTGGATAGACAAATTATCGTGAAAACATAGAGTAGTATGCGTAGATGAATATGATCAAGGAATATAATATAGGAAGTATTTAACGTCAATACTTTGCTGGAATCAAGGTGTTGAGTGATGCTGCCAGACTATATGGGAATCATCCCCGACATTTCTATCGACAGGATAGAGAACGATGGGTTACTTCAAGGTTTCTTTCTCTAACATTCTATACTCCAGACAGCTCCGTCCTTGAATGATAAGTTAGATCTAGTTAGAAGCGTAGACCATGACATATCTGTTAGTGCTATTAATTGATCTTTCGCATCCCTTGGCTGAGATACTCTTTTGCAAGTTCGATATATGCCTGCTTACCCACTTTCCCGAATTCATCGCGTTGAGAGACCTCTCTGACTACCTTTGCTGGGTTGCCGGCCACTACAACCTTGTTTGGAACTCTCTGGCCCACCTTAACAATGGAACCTTCGGCAACGATTGATTCTTCTCCGATATGAGCTTCTACGCTTATTATGGCTCCCATTCCTATAGTGGCAAAGTCGCCAATAGATAATGAGTGAATTATGGCTCCATGTCCCAGCGTGACCCTCTTCCCAATTTGGCAGGTTCCGTAGGGAGGAGCATGTATGATAACCCCTTCTTCAACCGCTGTCCCATCGCCTATTTCTATACTTCCGTGATCTCCTCGCAGAATAGCACTGTGGCCAATGTAGCAATTATCTCCAATTTTTACATCACCGATGACTAGTGCTGTTTCGCTGACATATGTTTCTGAGCCAACCTGTGGAGCCCGTCCATTAAAATCATATAGCATATTTTTCTCCATTTGATAAGTCGTCTGAATAAACATGTTGCGTGAATGAGATCAGGTGGATTGTCTATTTGTTAAAGATGTACGAATCTGAAGGATAACCAAAGTATGATCTCTAGTTGAAGTGTGGTGATATCCTGGCTAGGTATATATTGTGGTTATCTGTCGTACAATACCAAGCAAATAAACGATTGGGTCTTCAACTCCCCAAAGATCGAATTCCCAACCTGTGAAAAACACCTTAAAGATTACTTACACACTATATATCTTGGGTAAGTAGGGACCATCGCCCCCATATCGACTGAACACACTGTGGCACAATGTCATTGCATGCAGTCCTTCTGATACCAGAAGGAGGACTTGGCGATCCCTGTTTTACGAGGAGATTACTTAACCTTCAGTTCGCAATGACATAATAAATCTGGTTGAACTTTTATAATCGCGACACAGTCTCTGTAGCGAGGATTTCAGCTCACCAACAGATGGATTACTGTTTACTGTTCTTAAAAATACATGGAAGGAAAGACTCAGCTATGTTGTATAGCCAACAACTCTCTTAGATACTTCCTAATATCGCCCTTGGGGGAGCAAAGTAGTCAATCGTTTTAATAATGGCATAATGCTTATCCGAGTGTAAACATTTCGAAATTAACGATAATTACAAAATATAAGGAAAGGAGGGATGAAAGGAGATGACAAAGGAATTGACTATGGATGTAAGCGAATAAGCGGATGAATGTACACGCGGGCGTATAATAGGTGACGCTCTAGGTGTACTTAGCTCACGTGTGGGGTGACTAGTGTGATTGATAGTAATGTGACTTATTTGACTTTATATCCTACTGAACTCATGGAAATCAGGCTTTATGATGAGGAGGTAGTGGATTTACCGTGTTCTCTTGTATGGGATAAGTTGTGGTTTTTGTCCCTTGCACTGCCTATGAAAGTTATGATGTGGGATCGTTTTATTACCCTGGTACATAGATACTGTTCTGGGGTTGGTGGTTTGCGTCTTCCTATGTCTGTTGTGATTTGCTCACTTGTTTTCATTAGCATGGAGAAGAAGGACTAGATGTTTATTTTCGATTTTGGTCATTGAATATATACTGGATTAGACATTACCATATCGAAGATAGCTCTGTATGGAGACCATGTAAGTGAGATTAGCTAGAATTGCATGCTGCCGATTTTCTTTTCAAGAATCAACTGGCAAAGCTGGCGAACTTTGAAGACAGAGCAATCTGCACAGGTATCAGCCTGTTTATCCCTGCATCTGACGCAGGTTTTTGTTGTCAGGGTTGTTATCCCACTTACATAGACCGGCCTCATAGGGGGCTGCTTATCTATTACTGCCAGATTGATTCTATAATTTGAGGGTTTTCCATCTCTGAGCGATTCGAGCAGTTTTTGTATTCCGATCATATAGCAGATCATACATACCTTATCAGTACACTCTGTGCAGATGTTATGCTTGTGATCAAGACACGTCTCAATATCTAACAATGACATTCTCATAGTAGTGTCTCTCGATATCCCTCAATATATTGTACTGCGTGTTTGTTGCTTGTGTTTTTAAAGATCTGACGTGTTGCTTCCATAGCCGAGATCATACAGCAGTTAATGCCTTGTCCTGGTGAGGTCCACTGGCCTGCTAGATAAAGGTTCTTAAGAAAGGTCTTTGGCGGTATACCTTTCTGGGCAACTTGGTCTGGGGAGGGGAACCATCCCACAGCACCATTGGGAATGGAGTCGAATCTCTGAAAGTCCTGTGGAGTAAAGACCTCTTCGATTATTACCTTCTCTCTAACGTTGGGGATCAGTTTGGATAGATTTTCTTGGTAGGCATTTATTATTTTTTGCTTTGAAGGTGTTAAATCATTTTTTGGAAATTCTGATATACCCTTTGCCATCATTATTGGGTAGACTCCATCTTCTGTGAATACGTGTTTCTCTGTAGAAAGGTTGTATAACGTAAAGCTACCCTGAGAATCAAAAAACGCTTTCTTTGCATTATTCTCCCACCACTGGTCAGGAGCATAGGAATTGAAGTATGCATTGGGCCCATACTGAATTCCGTATTTGTCAGGAGGATCAGTCAAGGCGAGATACACAACACCCGCACAAGGGCCTAGCTTCATTCGTTTTATCTTATCTGAAAACTTCTGAGGAAGCCTCTCCTCCCCCAGGAATTGCAGAAATGTTTGATAACTATCAACGCAGGAGATTACATACTTTGCTTTTATAATCTCCCCGTCGTCTAACTCGATCCCTGTCGCGTTGCTATTGTTAGTGATAATCCTTGTTACACTTCTATTGGTAAGTATTTCTCCCCCATTGCCAATTATCGCTTTCTGAAAGGCTCTGGCGAGTTTATAGGTTCCACCTTGTATGAGCTTCATGCCCAATTTGTACCCTATCTGAGATAGCAATGCTATTATAACAAAGGATACAGGAAGAATTGGTCCAGGCGTGAATTCGGAGCTGGGGGCCAGGAGGTGGGAAATCAGGTTTTCTTCCTTGAAGTGTTTATACATATAATCCCCAACCGAAGTGTTTCCATACCTGACCAAATCGTAATTACGAAACGGGAATGTCATATAATCGAAGGTCCCCATGTCTCTGAAGATGAGGTTCATGGTTTCTTTGTATATGCTATCGGTGACCTTATAGTAATCTGAGATTGCCTTTGCTTCTTCGGGGAACATCTCAAATAGTTTCTCTTTGACGGTTTCTAGGTCGGTGTCATTGACAAAAACGTTATCTGGGAAGAAGTACTTCCCTATGCTGTCCACAGCTACGAAATCCACTTCCCCATCAATGCTAAGGTCTCTAAGTAGCTTTGATACGTAGCCATCTTTACCACAACCCATAATGAAGGACCCGGCCAGATTGACGAAGGGAACTCCACCCCTTTCAAAGCTGGATAACAGACCTCCTGGTCTATTCCTTTTTTCAACCCCCAAAACCTTCATGCCTTGATTTGTTAGTATGGCATGGCTTGTTAGACCGGCAATCCCCATACCTATGATGGCCACATCGTATTGCTTCAAGGTTCACTTCTCATCCTTTGACTACTTGAAAGAGCTAGATTTTGCAGTGGAGCAAAAAACGAAATGCGATCTGATAATAGTCATTAAAATGACTATTGTATCAAAAAGTGAAGTATAATTTATTTAAAGTGCTATTTCTATATGGATCGGCTAAACGGGGTATGAATGCATTTACTCGTGATTTCAACGATGTTTCACATAGAGATAATGCCCATAGGTGCTATGATTTGTATCGGTCAACAAATATTGAACACCTGATAAGCACTAATTACACAGGAACGGGGACAAGGCTTGCCTGTTCCTGTCTAACCTGAGTGGGCGTTTTATGTCCATGGCGTCCAATAAG
>JAXHVC010000196.1:0-5307 GCA_034189315.1 Chloroflexota bacterium
CGGCTAGCATACCTTGAAGCACACTTTCAGAGGTTTGAAGTCCTCTCCGGGTTGTTGTGGTTGGCATCACCATTTCTTTATCTCCCTACCATAGAGTATTATTCGTGTCATATATGCGTTCATAAAGCAACTGCCTTCCGTGCCAACAGAGCTTCCATGAATGAATCAATACTTGCTTTGCAGGCTGTGTCATCATAGTCTCTTTGGTCTAATCCATCGAGATCAAATATGGCTGAAGGCACGTTTGTTTCTTCATAGATGGCATCCTTTACTAGTCTGGCCATACCTGGCAACAATCCGCAGGTTCGCTTTACAGTGGATATAATTCCATCGATTTGATATTGTTTTGTAGCGTCAATCATAAATTCGATCATGTTGGTGGAAACTGGGTTGATGATATCGCTGATCACCTTTGTAGCTAAGCTATCTAATGGTTTGTCTGGATTAAGTAGCCTGGGATCGAAGGCACCACCAGCTAGATACTCTGCCATGCCCTTGACTACCACTCCCCCGTATTGCTCTGGGTAATTAAGTATACCTAGGTTGTAGAATGGGGGAATGCCTACCCACAATAACCTTAATTTCTCCTCTGGTATAACGCCCTGTTTGTTCCTAACCCTTTCTGCTAGTTCATCTCTTAGGTCTCTGAAGAGCTGGACACCTGTCTTTGATCCTGGAAGCTGGATCAAGGCGAACAGGGCATTAAGCCCATCTACAAGACCCATGGGAGCAGGTGTGACTTTTCGCAACTCGTTGATATCTTCCCATAGTAGCATTAGCTGTCGCGAGTTATCGACAGATTCCTTGATCCTATTCCAGTCGAGCGGATAGCCATGCCTGTCCAAGAAATAAAGAAGTTCCCTCAGTTGATTGGCGTAATACTCGGTAGCATATGCTGGAGGGGTTCTCGCCCAGACGTTTATTGGTGCATCAAGAAAGAAGCAAGGACAGCCAAACTTTTCTGCCATGTATAGGTAAGATTTGGATTCTGCCATGCATGGAAAATTGCTGGCAACTATGAGATCTGGTGGTGCATATAGGCTTTGCACATAGGGTTCCAGATCATTACTAATGGAACACCCGATTGCGGTTCGGTGGAAAGGACATGTGTCCCTTGATAGACCGCGTTCTTCAGCCATCTGAAGGTATTTCGGCGCAAGTTGTTTTGCAGAAATCATGACTGGGAGATGTTCCAGTGTCATAATAGGGATGTCCAATGCATGGAATATCTCTCTTGGGACTAAACCGAAAACCCAGACGACTGGTTTGCCTTCACTTTTGGCCTTTTGAACATCAGCATAATAAGCCCTTATGATCTTGCTTGCTTCAGATGAGGATTGCAGTGCCTTTTTGCCCGACTGTGTCCCCCCTACTGTCATGGGATGCCTCCGATCTTCATCGCCGATTACATCGTTTAAAACTAGTTTGAGTAGAGAAGACATCTTCTCTACATCTTCTGGGGGCAGGTCTTTCACTAGTACCCTGTTGGCCTCCTCCATGATAGGTCTGAGCATCTTTGCTGTTTGGGCACCTTCTTCTGTGAGACATACGCGAGCTGCTCGGCGATCTGACAAGTCTCGATACCTTTCAACAAGCCCACCCTTTTCAAGCCTGTCGAGGACACCAGTTAAAGTGGCCGCATCGAGGACCAACTTGCCAGCAATATGAGTGGCAGTGACACTATCATTTTCAGTGAGGAATTCTAGTACCAAGTATTGAACTGGTGTAATGCCATATGGTATGAGCAATTCCTTAAAAACAGAATTGGCTTTCTGAGCCCCCTTGTTCATAAGGAAAACCATGCAATCTCTATAGGTTTCCAATCCACCTCCATTAGTAATAGGCATCCTTAGTTGTTCAATTGCTTTTCTGTTTTGTTTACCAATTGTTTACATGCTAAATGTTTACATATAAAAAGTCAAACCTCTTGTTGGTCAACTCCGCATGTAGGGAGATTGACTGGTGATATATAAAACAGTGTAGGTTGTGAAGCATCATAGGATTCAATGGTAAATAGTCCACAATAAACGTATTCAGTTGATCTATCATCTAGTATATAGCCTCAAGTGTGACCATTGGTCGCTTGTTATTGACATTCACCATAGAGGTATTAGCTTAAATTTAGTATGGCCTATCATGAATACTATCCTACGTATAATTGGTGGTGAAAAGGCATGGATTTTCCCGTGTTTTCCATGACATCTCACAAATTTTTCCCTTATACAAGCCCTTTTTTACTGGTTTTATACTCCAGTATTAACCTTGTTCTCCTCTGTATTAACTATTACTAGTGTAATATTAAGTCGAATTGGTGGATGGTCGTGTAGTGAGACCTAGGCACCGACACCAGAATAAGAGAGGGAGGTATTTATAGTTATGGACACGAAACGTGGCAATGGAGCGATGGTTTTGCATGTGGACGAGAGATTTCATGAAGAGGAGATGGTTGATAAGATCAAGGAGTTGTATGAGGGCGGAGAGTATATGGTGCTTGGATGTACCGATATAGATGATGAGGTCATAGGGGCCGTAGCCGCAACAGCAGCTCGTGAGATCGAGGGTGTAGCCGATATTGGTACCAGTTCGATTAGTCGGACCATAGCAGAGAGACTTGGAAGAGCAGAGAAGCATGCTAGGGGTACCGATGTGGAAGCTGGCAGACGGGAAGCCATTGTTAACTTGACAATCAAGGTCATATATGGATTCAACATCCCACAGCTTATTGTCGATGTAAGGAAGAGAGTTGGTGCTCGTTTGCTTGAGATCTGTGGCCTAATCGCCAAAGAAATCAATGTGCATGTCGTAGGGATTGAATTTCCATCCAAGATGCCCGGAAGGGTTCAGTAGCAACTGCTTTATCGTGCAGACGGTTCACCTGGACGGTGTATACATGCTGTGCGATGTAGGTCGAGTAGTTGTACAAGATAAACAAATAACGTTGATTCGAGGGAGACGATAGTATGAATGCGTTAAATAAGGCAATTGCTATGATTCTTGTTCTTGTAATTGCAGTAGGATCAGTGGTTGTTTTACTTGTGGCCGCTGGGGCAATGGGAGCAGGTTCTATAGCAAGTGGATGGTTAGAACCTCAGCTTGAGGATGTGTCTGGTGCGAGTGACTCTGCTAGAGCTGCAATTGTAGCTGCTACTATCGCTATTGTTATGGGTATGCTAATAATATTTCGGTATGAGATCGTGCCATATCGTAGGGCAATACGTCTACCTCTCAATCCTACTGGAGATGTAATGGCCTTGGCAGCGGAAGGACAGGCCTCGTTGACTAGAGACAGCGTGTGTTCCCTTTCTGAGAACGTAGCGCGTAGTGTTCACAATGTTCGTGGAGCCAAATGTAAAGTAAGATTTGAGGAGTCTGAATTACATATTGTATGTCAAGCTACCATATCAATGGGCAGCAATGTTCCTGAGCTATGTGGGGCTTTGCAGTACAACATTAAGAAGACGGTTGAAGAACTGACAGGCTTACCCATTCGTGAGATCGAGGTAAGAACTTCATATGAAACCCATGGGCCACATAAAAGGGCTATGCGATGAACGGCGAGGTCGACGTCATTGGTTTGTAGTTACACAACATATTTGCACGTGGTTTAATCGATAGCAAGGGAGCAGAAACATGGATGAAGGTAATAGCTGGCGGAATCCAAAAATACTGGGAGCACTCTTTGGTCTCGCGTTGGGTATCGTTGTGATACTAGCTGGCGTATTGAATGCCCTCCTGGTAGCATTATTAGTTAGTGTTGGTTGGATTGTAGGGAAATATGTTCTCGGAGAGGTTGATCTAGATGATATGTATGATCGACATCTTCGCGGTAGAACCCGAGGACATCAAAAATAGGTTCCTATTTGCATCTTTTCACACATGACTTCTCATCGGATCGGGTAATCTCCAAGTGAAGGAGCTCTCTGTTTGAGAAGTCTTTTCATATCCAACACTTATGGATATGAGTTTATAATGCACATTATATATAAGAAACCTTTCAAGTATGCCCGTCTACGATACGCACAGACAGTGTAGTAGCAGTAAAACTCACTCACTAAAGCAATACAAATCCTTCATAGAGTTTCCAGCATGTGTAGGTTGCTATTCCCCTGGCTTCAGATCGCCGCTTTAGAATGTGGATCAAGTCAAATCTGCTAGTGACGTTCAAGCAAGGTTCTTGGATATCCAAGACACTTATTCATGCGAATGGAGCTTTATCGAAGTGTGTGTATAATTCGTCTCAAATCCAATGGAATACTAAGCAAGTGGCATGTCTAGTTCAGTCGTTGCTTGCGCGTGTGTAGTGTTTGATATGCGGTTATGAGTGTGATAGCGATACAGGCTACTACAATTAACGTTCTGATTGGTAATGAATTGTCTTTTGGTGGTGATTCGACATTAAACACTTGAGCTGTAGACCAGCTGGTCTCGGTTCCATCTGCATCGATTGCTTTAATGCGCCAGTAGTAAGTATCTCCTTCTTCAAGCTGGTCTAATGTATATTCAGATTCACTTAGTCCTGACTCAGAGACAAGGGGACTGGAAAAGTCACTATTATTATCTATCTCTAGGGAGTATTGAATAGTAGATGATGCACTAAATCCAGACCAGTTGAAAACGATGTCTTGAATCTCCGTTTCACCTTCACATCTTCCACAGATAACAGTGTACAGGATTTCTTCTACTTGATCGCTGCTATCCCAGTCTAATGTAATTGCTCCGGTGTTAATCGTTGATTCTCTTCCATCTTCGTCAATTACCACAGGGGTGTTGTCGATGGCGAATGTGCTATTGCTCTGGTCTGTCGTATAGTTGCTTGCTGTATCTGTGAGGGAAATCATGATCATCGTAGTAGATAAATCTGTATTGGGAACCGTCCAGGTGTATGTTCCATCGTTTTCCTCTCCTGTGCAGATTGCTATCCAGGATGAGCCATTGTAGTACGAGATAGAGACGCTATCGTGTATTAAGTTGACATCAAGGGCTGTCCACGTAATCTCCGCTTGTCTTCCACCTGACCAGCATTCGCCTCCATTAGGGCTGATCACCTGAACCGTTGGTGACGTGCTATCAATGGTGAAAGTATTATCGCTTTCATCACTCAGTGTGTTTCCCGAACTGGCGGTAGATGTGACTTTAACCTTAATTGTATCGACATCTATGTATGGAACAGTCCAAATATAGCTTCCATCATTGGTTTCGCTGTTGGTTATAGTTACCCAAGTGGATCCGTCGTGGTATGCAAGGCTGATAACAGTATCGTTTGAATCTATGTTGGATGACGTCCAAGTGATTTCATATTGACTTCCA
>JAXHVC010000197.1:0-19109 GCA_034189315.1 Chloroflexota bacterium
TGTTGGATGTATTAGAAGAACAGCCCATATTTGAGTTTCATGAAATCGAAGGAGTGATAGTGGGTTTTCGACTTCCCGGCTATATGGAAGGAGCAAATGCACCAGGGTACCATTTTCATTTCATTACCGCAGACAGAAAGGCCGGTGGACACGTACTTGAGTGTCAGCCGCAAGACGTGAGTATAGAAATTGACCATACGAACGAATGGTACACAGTATTACCGGAAGACGAAGAGTTCTATGCTGTTGATATGACAGATGATGAGTACCAGTAGTCTTGTGTTGTAGGCTAATCCGTATAAGGCCTCTGTTGTCAAGTGACAATACCTATCCCTGTGAGCCCGAAGGTCACTTTCTCGCCAAGGACGCTTGACTATCAGACAACCCAGTAACAAGTACCGACATTCCGTCTTTTGTTTCATTTTTGGATTTCACAGACCATATCTGCTCCAAACACATATAGATAAGCATGCTGTCTTAATAGTAACAAGTTCATACTAGAGCTTAGCCTTTGATACCATGGGCAAGCGATGTACTCTCCATACATGTCGAGCCTCTCTTGTCTCTTCACACGAGGCCTTGCATAAGACATCTACATTACAGGGTGACATTTGGAGTATGCTTAGATCGGTAGTTCAATTCTGTTCATTGTAAGCACAGGACCCATGAAGAACACTGGTTACTATGGAAAGAAACCTCCAGTTTCTTAGAAGGAAAATGTACAATGAAAACGTATCAAGCAGTTGTCGAGAAATGTCCTGACACAGGTCTATATATTGGCTACATACCGGGCTTTCCAGGGGCGCACTCTCAGGCAATGACACTGGATGAACTCTCGCAGAATCTACGTGAGATAATCGAGATGTTGATTGAGGATGGTAAGCCTAATATCGAGACCGAGTTTGTAGGTATTCAAAACGTGGTGGTTTCCTAAGAATGGGTAAGACTCCTGTTCTGAAGCCACAAGAAGTCGCTTATAAGTTAAAGAGACTCGGCTTCGAGGAAGCCCGTAAGCGTGGCTCAAACAAGCAGTTTCGTCATGCCCATGGCCTATGCACAACGGTGCCTTTTCATCAGGGACGAGATATCTCGCCGATCTAGCTCCGTCAGATCATAAAGGACATTGGCCTAACGCTCGACGAGTTTTTCAAAGTCAAGTAGGCCTCCTTGGTAGTAAAGCAATTATTCTTTGAATCATCTTTCCTGTGCATTTACCAAGAGAGGTAAAGAGAGTATCTCCCCCAAGGGAGTCTTTCAAAATGGACCAAGTCAGAGAATCCAGGTTATACGAGATACTCTTAGCAAAGTGCTGAACAGGTAGCATGTAAATTCAGAGGGTCTGTGATAGAAGAGCGGAGCACGTCATAACAAATCGCTCCAGAGTGCCTATACTAGCTGACTTGATTAATTTACGTTCAGCGGCAAAGTTGCGTACTTTGGTTATCAGGCGTAATCTACCAGCACCGTGCAGCGCCTGAACTTAGTCATTATCGCGCCAGGCTTGTACGGCGCAGATACATACCGAAGGATAATGGGATAAAGATGCCACTGGGGATACCGGCGCTGGAAGACAAACTGGTGCAGATGGCATGCGCAAAGTTACTGACTACCATCTACGAAGAAGAAGAATTCCTCGACTGCAGCTATGGGTATCGAGCTGGACGGGGGTCACATCAGTTCCGGTAGCCCAATTGCGTGATATTATTAACTAGCTTAATCTATTTGTACCGTGTAGCTCCTGAGCTCGTTGTTAACCATGATCATTAAACAATCTGAGTTTGTGTTATCATCCATAGCATACTCCGATATTTCCGCAATTACATTGTCTAGCTTTGGGGCACTCATAAGTTATTATAAATTGACTCTTAGTTACGGATAGGCATCTCTTTACAAATACAATAAACAATAGAGGTTTCCATACATGGCCACATATTCGTTTGAATCTGTAGGGAAAAAAGTTCTGATTCGCGCAAGCGGAAAAATGTGTGACACACCAGGAGAATTGGTGACAAGCAAACCCTTTAGGGAATTCTTGTGCGCCACAGTGGCGCACTTATCACAAAAAGATTCACCATTATTGAATATATTTCCCTCAAGCAAACAGATAGAAGATACTGAGATCGATATTTTAGTCCAAACACTATTCTACTTGACAAAAGTCAAAGGAGAAGTCATTCCGGATATCGTCAAAGGCTCAGATGTGGTCCTTCGAGATATAGACCTGTGCAATGCCTTTGTAGAATACTTGTACAATTACTGGCGTAGCTTTGATCGATTTGCCATCTGTTCCTCCACAGTATATGAAATGGAGGAAAAACCAGAAACAATTTTCAATGACATAGTTGAACACTTCAGCCATTTAGTCCGAAAAACGTATCGGGATATCCAAGAGAACATTACAGGTATCCCTCCATCAATATACCGCCAGGTACGCGCAGGAGCAGAAATTGCTGCTATAACCTCGGCCCAATATCCATTATGCGTAGACGGTGTATATGAAAAACTCCGAGGTATTCTTATGATTAGACAGGTTTTGTTGTATCCCCCCTTGATTCTTAATCCTCCAATGAATAAACGAACTGGCAGGTTCGTCAGAATAGACATCAATCCGTTGGAAGTCGTATCACTGAAGATTCATGAATGGCTTTGTTATCCAGCGAAGGTTGGTGAACTGACAATTTTAATCTATTTTCATAGAAATTTCTTTGAATTAGGGTTTTCGTTGTGCAATTTGTTTCAACTGGCAGAAAGTGAAGACCTTACAAAACCCCCTGATGGCATCTATCTCTTTGGAGTTCCTGCGACGTCCTTAGATCAGTTGGCCGAATTCCCAACAGTATTCTATGACGATCACGAGAATCATCTGCTCGTCGCGGCAATTCCGAACAGAGACGAGTTTGGCTATTTTGGTTATCTGAAGAAGATGGTCTTAACACTTCACAACACTATAATCATGCAACGGGGTGAATTGCCCTTTCATGGGGCCTTTGTCAAGATCAAGCTGCACAATATGAAGGAGGCAAGTATTTTACTCATAGGGGATACTGGTGCAGGAAAATCGGAAACCTTGGAGGCTTTTCGTATCCTAGGCGATGAGCATATTAAAGAGATGACGGTCATAGCTGACGATATGGGATCTATAAAACTGAGTCGTAGCGATAAGCCCAAAGGATACGGAACAGAAATCGGTGCTTTTGTGAGGTTAGATGATCTGCAACCCGGATATGCTTTTGGGCAAATCGATAGAACCATAATTATGAGCCCCAATCAGGTCAACGCTCGGGCCGTATTACCAGTGACAACTTATGCCAATGTTGTCAAAGGATATCCCATTGATATGGTCCTCTATGCAAACAACTATGAAGAGATCGATGAAGACCACCCCATTATCGAGCAATTCACCAAACCTAAGGACGCCCTTCGAGTCTTTCGTGAAGGTACTGTAATGAGTAAAGGCACTACCATGTCAACAGGACTGATCCATTCATATTTTGCTAATATCTTTGGTCCGCCGCAATATAAAGAATTGCATGAACGAATTAGCGAGCGATACTTTAAAGCCTTCTTTGCAAACAATGTATTCGTAGGACAGATACGTACGAGATTAGGTATACCTGGTTGTGAATCCAGTGGACCAGAACTTGCAGCAAAGGAATTGTTGACGATGATACAAGATCTGTAAAAACATTACTCAGCGTCATAAATAGCTAAGCTTACATATGTTCTCAATTGGAAGGCACAGACTCTATCAAAGGAGAATAGCTAACCCTTATAAGGCCTCTCTTGTCAAGTGGCAATACCTTTCCCTGTGAGCCCAAAGGTCACTTTCTCGTCAAGGACGTTTGACTATCAGACAACCCAGTAACAAGTAACGACATTCCGTCTTTTGTTTCATTTTCGGACTCCACAGACCATGTCTGCTCCAAACACCTATGTATAATCATGCTGTCTTAATGGTAACAAGTTCATACTAGAGCCTAGCCTTTATCCTTGATATACCATGGTCAAGCGATATACTTTCCACCCATGCCAAGCCTCTTCTCTCTTCACTAGAGGTCTTGTATAAGTATCAATCACATAGAACGCACACCAGCTTCGGGGTCAACAATCATCCGAGCATTAGCAGGAAATGCCCACAAAAAGCATCGCTATTGCATTTCCCAGTATGATGTGATATTTTATTTGTACAATTGTACATGCGTTGGTAGTGGGTTTGATGAATATAGTTGTTGATACATCCGTCATTATTGCAGTTGTGACAAATGAAAAGCATAAGAAACAACTTGTTGGTATTGCTAAAGGAGCTGATCTGATTGCTCCAGCATCTGTTCATTGGGAAGTAGGCAACGCTTTTTCAGCAATGTTTAGACGGCAAAGAATCACTCTCGAGCAGGCTGTAGAAGCTATACAAATATACCACCTTATTCCTCTTCGTTTTTCCGAAGTATCGTTGTCTACAGCCCTTGAACTTTCTTACAAACTTAAGGTTTACGCTTATGATGCATATGTTATAGGTTGTGCTTTGAAACACAATTCTCCTCTGATATCACTCGATCGTAGTTTGCTTGATGCGGCTCAGATGGCTGGGGTAACTATCAAAGAGGTGCAATTATGACAGTTTATACGTTCTCTGAAGCACGACAGAATTTCGCTTCCGTTCTTGAACAAGCTAGGGCTGAGGGAGAGGTTCTCATTAAGCGGAAGGATGGTTCGATGTTCACTATTAAACCCGTACCCCAGACAGAATCATCCCTAGACATTGATGGCATTGATCTTGGATTATCTGCAGATGAAATTGTCAGTGCTGTTCGCGAAATCCGTGAAAGACAATCGGATTAGTCTAGCCTCCTACTGTTAGCCTGCCTAACCCTTATAAAGCCTCTCTTGTCAATTTACTTATCCCTGTGAGCCCCCAAAGGTCACTTTCTCGCCAAGGACGTTTGACTATCAGACAACCCAGTAACAAGTATCGACATTCCATCTTTTGTTTCATATTCGGATTTCACAGACCGTGTCTGCTCCAAACACATATTAACGGTCCTGCCCTAACCACAACTGAGGCAAGCGGCTTGAGACCTACTCATTCCAAGGTCTCACCCTAGAAACCTACCCGTGCCCATATAATATTATCTTTAGAAATCATGGGTTTGGGCTTCACTCTTGTCCTAGTTGCTCATGAGGCTCGGGAACGGGGAGCATGTCAATTAGTGCCTACTGGACTAGCTGGTCTGATTGTTTTGGATTTAATGGCCAAGTTGGGTTTTATGGAGAGCAAGCGTATTTCTGACAGCACCGTGCAGTAGATCCAATTTTGATGTTGACTGACAACGCATATAATTGCACATACATCTTTTTGCATTATGTTATAAACACTATTTCAAATCAGTTTGTATAATCTGATATAGTGCTTTCCCTGCCTCATATGCCTCGGCCAGGTATTCCGGGTGACCTTCTATATCTCTCTCCAAATCCAATCCCCTATATGTTAGAGACCTCCACAACTCCGCATCCAGCACATCAAAGAAATAGCGCATACTTAACAGGGTACCTTCAAACAGCCTTCGTCCCGTTGTTGCCCCCACTGAGATAAAGAGCCCTTTGCGTTTTGGTTCCACACGCTGTCCCGGTGGAATCCCATCGACCCAATGTTTCTTTACCCAGAGAGACTGGCATCTATCCATGAGGATCTTCGTATGAGCACTGACCGAGTAGAAGAAGATGGGAGAGGCCAGAATAATCCCCTGGCTCGATAACATTATGTCACGCACCTTCTGGAAGTCATCATTGATTACACACTCACCATCCTTCTTGCAACCGTAGATTTCTAGGCAAGGTGATATCTTTAAGTCTCGGAGGACGATCTCCTCTACGTGGGCTCCGGCCTCTTGAGCTCCATCTATAGCCCTTCTCAGCAGTGACGCAGAATTACCACCTCGCCGAGGGCTTCCATAAATCGCTGTTATACGCACCATCTCAAGTCCTCCATGGTATTCACCTTGGTGCTGAATGTGGTTAGTTCAGTATTCAATCTAACCATTACAATAGTTGTTAGCAATTACGAGTTCATCAGCCACTCAGAATACCCCTAGTGAGCATTCCCAAAGTACTCAACTAGCGATCCGCTCCTTGACCTTCTCCACCACCTTCGGCATCACCTCTCCAGCTTTGTCGTGGATAACAATATCGGCATAAGTGTCCATAGGGGTTTCAGTGAGGTTAATAATAACCAGTTTTGCTCCGGATTCAATTGCGTACCTGGGCATAAGTGCAGCTGGATATACTACTAGACTAGAACCAATTACAATACAAAGATCACAATTACTCGATCGACTGACAGATTCCTCCAACACATCCTGCGGCAGCGATTCCCCGAAGAAAACTGCATCCGGCTTCAAGATGCCATTGCATTCTTCGCAATCCGGCATATCTTCCCCTTGCTCCACTCTGAAGCGCATCTCCTCCATGAGATATCGTCTACCACAACTCAAACATTTCGCCCATTGCATATTGCCATGAAGCTCAAATACCCTATCGTCTGAGTTTCCTGCGGCCTGGTGCAAATTGTCCACGTTCTGGGTAATCACACAGTTAAGCTTACCAAGCTTCTCTAATTCGGCAACCGCATAGTGAGCAGGATTAGGATGAATCTCCCTTCCAGAGAATCCCTCTCCCAACATCTGCCAGTGCTTCTTTCTCGATTCAGGGTTACTCAAGAACTTCTGCAATGTGAAATCATCTGGATCATATCTAGTCCATATGCCACCAGGACTGCGAAAGTCAGATATACCAGATTCCGTGCTATGACCCGCCCCAGTAAATACCACTACTCTCGAAGAATCCACAATCAAGTTAGCGATCCTATCAATCGATTCGTCATAATTACCCTGGATCATGATTGAACCTCCAAATTGAGATCATGCCAGCTCTGGGGATATCGACTACCATATAAATTCGCTGACCTGCATTAAATGTCACTATCATAGAAACACTTCTTAATAGAAGTTGAAACCCACCCTTGAAATACAAACTTATTGGCTTACTACGATTTAGTCCCCTCTGTTCTTTGATCACCGCAGTATTAAGAGTACTCGCAATTGAATATTCCTAAACATACCGGCGAACTACATATCTGTGAAACACCAAAGTCCCTGTACAATCCTAGCATTAAAAAGCGGGCACTCATTTATCTCGGGGACGGGGGTATTTAATATACACCTTCTTGCGCCAAAGCCAAGTGAGTGATATAAAGAATCACCACCGATTGAACCATTTGGTGTACCGGGATCTACTAGCCACTACATGATTATTCTAACGTTTTGAACTGCGTTGCCCAGACGCAGCATGGACACGTCGTGACGAGAGAGAAGCACTTCCCTCCAGATAGCTCAAGGCCTCTTGTGCCTCCTTACGTACTATGAAGGCCCGATCCCAATCAAAGTTGTCATCAATACCTAGGATAAGGTAACACAATTCCTTTAGCTTCTCCATCTCCTTCTTGTTCAGATGGCCATACTTAGCAAGTTTCCCAAGACTTCGCACTGCCTTAGCTCGGATTCCAGCATTCTTGTCTGCCAGATTGTGCCGGAGCTTTTCGATATACGCCGTCCGCAGTTCCTTTGGTAGATCAGAAGACGGGATCGATTCTACGAACTTACCAATTGCACGAGTCGCAGTATCGCGCAATTCCAAGTCCGATGACCCTGCCGCACCAACTGCCAAGTGAGCAGCCCGTACGATTTTAGGTGACTTTATCTTCCCCATCGTATATAGGATAAATGTATGACGTGCCGGATCATCCGTAGCATTATATTCAACCATCAGTGGATCAATAGCATCGCTACCAATACGGCCCAATGCCTGGGCAATAGCTAGCTGAGCTTTGAGATCGCCCGAATCTAGGTCCTTTACTAAAATAGGTATAACCCAGCTTCCAAAGCCCACCAATAGGCTGATCGCCTCGTCAATTATCGACACTAATTCCGGGTGATCCAGCGCATCAATATACAGAATTGCACACACCATCTCAAACAGCGGGCGAGCCTCGCTCGAACCTACACGAGATATCTCTTGCCTTACCATCTCCAAACCTAAACGTAATTCTCCAGGGTCATGACTAGATAATAGGTTATTAATAGTTTCATATGAATCTTGTTTCATTGCACACCCCCTATTGCCTTTGTTTTATGTAATCAATAACCACTAATTACTAAGACAATTCCTGCAGAAGAGAAATACAAGGAAGCTACTCACCCAAATCCAGCCTAACCCTGAACTAGATCCAGAGTAGATTAGATTATTGCTCTTAACCAAGTGAATATATTGGGGGATGAGGTTTATTCACTCTTTCACATTCCTACCTTGTGAGCAGGAACACTATGCCAGGATGCCAAATATCGCCTAGCAGCCCTTAATGGCAAGATTTGGCACCTTGCTTGTGTAACGCAGCTTCTAGGAAATTGAGGATTCTGTAAACCAAGATTACTTTCCTAATATACAATCTCGGATTATAGACTGTGTCACAATATCATCACGAGCATGGGCCCCATGAGGAACACGGGTTATTAACCTCCAGTTTCTTAGGAGGAGTCCTTCCAGTACTGGAAGGAAGACGTGGCGATCTCCTATTTACGAGGAGATTGCTTCACCTTTGGTCCACAATAACACTGCAAATCTGGTTGGTCTTCTACAATTGTGACACTGTCCATTAATCTATAATCGTCACAAAAGGCTAAAGCTGCATTCCCGAAAGGACTGGGAATAAACCAATAAGAAGGCCCCTGTCGTATTGATATAAACAATATGCCGGACCAATAAAGAGAGCAATATGATTAACCACACGGGGTAATGAGAAATGTAGGAAATGATACCAGGAGTTAGACTAGACTGCAAGACATAATACAGTATACTACGTAAGATAATAGGCTAGATTTATACATCCCACATCATGCAATATCAAACGTACAATGTTTTTGATTGGTTAGCTCCCCCAGAAGGTATGCCGTTCAATCTATACTATTCTAGCCCGTATTTAAGCAACACTGAGTTGTACAAAGACTTTGTACAACTCCTTTGGGCAAGGGAATACATATCACTCTTGAACAAGTGCAAATCGCTTCTGAATATACGTACCCAGTTAATACAATAGTCATAGCTCAACAGGTGCACCCAGTGGAACACACTCACGGCATACATTAATACAATCTAAAAAACAGACACTTAACAGCCTATGGAAATCATCCTAAAAGCAACTAGGTCTGTATCAAAACAGGATGAAGAATGGAGAAGGATAAAAGTGAGCCGCCGGGGGCTCGAACCCCGGACACCCTGATTAAAAGTCAGGTGCTCTACCACTGAGCTAGCGGCCCTCCTTATTCATTCTACCGCCTTGTACTTGCAGTTGCAATTGGCCTGACACGGATTCATCAGATATGAGACCTACTTAATCACATGGTTTTCGTATCGGTTTGTCTTTGGGTCAGAAATAAAGATCATACTCCATCAATATGCAAAACAACAACAGTCTCACTTGATTGTTACCCTGATTCTGAATGAAAGCTTATAATGAATTCGCAGGATGAAATAGATCAAACAGCCCATAGTGGAGAGGCATTTTCCAGTACACAGATACTTCGAGAGGTATTATTGATAGCGAACCCCCTTGGAGGTTTTATTGTGCCTAGTTATGTCAGGATGGCAGAAACGGGGGAACTAAAAACTCGCGTCGCGACAGCGTATAAACAAGCGTCACCATGTACTCTATGCCCTCGTTATTGCAGCATCGATAGGTTGAAAGGAGAACATGGGTACTGCCAGGCAGGCCAAGTATTGAAAGTGGCACGCTTTGCAGTGCACGTTGGAGAGGAACCAGCTATATCAGGAACCTGTGGTTCTGGAACAGTGTTTTTCTCCCATTGTAGTCTGCGCTGTATTACCTGTCAGAACCAGCAAATCAGTCTGGAAGGACTCGGGAGGGAGATCTCTGTCCAAGAATTATCCAAGGAGATGATCAAGCTGCAACAAAGGGGCGTACACAATATAAATCTTGTCACGCCAAGCCATTACTTACCCTGGATACTTGAAGCGATTGACCTTGCAGCTCAGGATGATTTGGACTTACCCTTGGTATACAACTCCAGTGGATATGAGAACTTAGAGACGCTGCGATTACTTGATGGAGTGGTTGATATTTATATTCCAGATGCAAAGTATAGCGATGACTATTTGGCCAAGAGGTTATCAAATGCCTCCAACTATCAGATGGTTAACAAACAAGCCCTCATCGAGATGGCACAACAGGTGGGGCCATTGATTAATGATGATAATGGGATCGCTGTGAGAGGACTATTGGTGAGGCACCTTATTCTACCTGGCCAGGTATTAAATTCCAAAGGTGTACTGGATTACATCGCGAAGGTATTGGGAAATAGAAGCCATATTAGCCTTATGAGCCAATACTATGCCACAGAACGGATGCACAATGTGAACGGATTAGATCGGACTATTACACAGGATGAGTACCAATCCTGCATCGATGAAATGCTCAAGCTTGGTTTTGAGGAAGGTTGGTTGCAAGAAGGTATAGGCGTTTCATTAGAGGAGCGTCCAGAATTCCTTCGCGATCAGCCAATAATGCGCTGATATGCTTCGATTGTAATGTTGTGAGCACAATAGACAACACAACCGTTAGACAGATCATCCATGTGGTGATTTGATATCGTTACCAGTTCGAATTATGAAGTAGCAGGAAAATGAGAATTACCCTCTCTAACTCTCTCCCACGGTAGAGAGAGGACTCTCCCAAGTTTTCCTCCGCATTGAAGTGATAGGCTGGATGAGGGTGGATTCCATGGTACTACATATCATCTACACTTATCGTCATAGTATCAACACTGGGGAATACAAGCAATTGCAGGCTAATCATTCTAGACAATGCCCCCTTGGCTATCTAACGTTTTCTACTTTTAGCAGATTGGTACTACCGGGAACGCCAATAGGTAGGCCAGCGGTTATTATCACCAGGTCCCCTGGTTGCGCAGTCCCCACTCTTTGACTCACTTGGTTAGCCTGACAAAAGAGTTCCTCTATAGTCAATGCTTCTGCTGCTTTATAAGGTCGTATACCCCAGGTAAGCGCCAGACGTCGGCGTATATTGTCACTGGGAGTAATGGCTAGGATGGGAACCCTCGGCCGATACTTTGATACTCGCCTTGCTGTACTACCAGATGTGGTGAGGGCAATAATTGCCTTAGCATCGAGCTGGTGTGCTGTATGGCAAGCAGCATAGCTTATCGCATCATCAGCATGAGGCTCTAAATCTGTCCCTCTTTCTCTAAGTGCAGTCTCATAGGGAATAATCGATTCCGTCTCGGTGGCAATTCTCGCCATCATTCTTGTTGCAGGTTCTGGATATGTACCAATAGCAGTTTCTCCGGCAAGCATCACCGCATCTGCTCCATCGATTATAGCATTGGCCACATCGGTAACCTCAGCTCGTGTGGGATATGGAGAGTCTTCCATGGATTCCAGCATTTGAGTGGCTACGATTACGGGTTTACCTGCGTGATTGCATTTCTTGATAAGCTGTTTTTGAATGATAGGGACCTTTTCAATGGGTACCTCCACACCAAGATCACCACGTGCAATCATTATCCCATCTGAAACCGCTATTATTTCGTCGATGTTATTTAATGCTTGATGGTTTTCGATCTTGGCAATAACCAATATGTCTGCTTTTTCCTGGCGTAAGAACTCAGTTACTGCCAATATATCAGCAGCACTCCTGACAAATGATACGGCAATATAATCCACCCCATGCTCAATCCCTAGTAGGATGTGATTAATATCTTGCTGAGTCATTGGAGGTGCATTTAGAGGGACTCCTGGTATATTGATCCCCTTCTCTGCTCCAAGTTGGCCTCCCCTGATTACTTTGCAGCTGATTGTCATTTCAGTGTTATCTATCACTTCCAATCTGATAACACCGTCATCCACTAGTATGATGTCGCCTGGATGAACATCACGAGGCAAGTTTGGCATATCGATGGAGACTTCATACTCATTGCCGATTACAGGAAAGGTGGTTAATTTGAAGGTCTGGCCTTCTTCGAGCGTCACTCGCTTTTGTTCAAGGGGTCCAGTACGCGCTTTAGCGCCTGGAATGTCCTGGAGTATTGCTATTGGATGATCTAGTTTGTCCTCGGCATCCCGAATCCTATGGATTCGGTTTATATGTTCTTGATCAGATCCATGAGCAAAATTGAGGCGTGCCACATTCATTCCCGCTCTGGCGATCTCTTCCACCTCGAAAGGAGACTCGCTAGCAGGCCCGATGGTGCATACAATCTTCGTTCGCCGCATACTCATAATTATGCGACACCTCCTTATGGGGAACCGAGGTGTATTCTCAGGCTCGGGTAGGTTCGGCGAATTGAACTAAATCCCCTCTTATTGTGTTGCACCTATTCAAACCTATCAGAACATCTGATGTATGCCTTTAGAATGTGAACACATATCATACTAGCATAAAAAGGGTACGAGAGATAGTGATAACCAATATCCGAAATCTATAATTGTGGTGATTTACCCAACCAATTAACGTATCAGAACTAATGATATAATCGGTCATGTTTATTGAATTACGTCGGGGCGTTCCATAGATCGTAAACAATATATTTTGAGTTGAGCCAAAACCTGCTGCCGTGTACAATGCCAGATAGTTTGCCGTAAGAATACAAACGGTAAGCCGAGCCATGTTTCGGACCACAGCTTTGGAGGTTTCTTCCTTATGAGGTAGATATCACTTCAAGACCATCATGTTTGGCGGAGGCTTTTAGAATGTTCGTTTATTGCCTCTACCCGCTAATATTCCACAGACTTAGTAGATTAACTGGTGAAAGGTGATCACCCGTGAACCTGAACTATCAGGAGTAGTTTTGTTATTAGGAAGGGAGAAGATTTACGAATGGCAGGATTTGGTTTTACAGAAGCTCAAGAGATGCTTCGAAAGGAAGTTCGCAACTTCGCACAGAAGGAGCTTGCCCAGGGTGCAAAAGAGCGGTCTAAACAGGATACGATGCCTCGCGAGACAATCAAGAAGCTAGGAGATGCTGGATACCTAGGTGTCCCTATACCGGAAGAGTACGGAGGACAGGGTTCAGACTGGGTGTCGTTTGGTATAACAGTGGAAGAGCTGGCCAAAGTGGATTTCATTGCGTCGCTAATACCCCTCACTCCAGGTGTTGCGTATGTTGTATTACAGCATGCCTCCAACGAACTAAAGGACGAATACATCCCCCAGACGGTGAAGGGCGAGAAGATAGCCTGCTTTGCCATCACCGAGCCTGATACTGGTTCAGATGCTGCTGCCATGAGGTCTAAGGCCGTAAAGGATAGTGACCACTATGTGATTGATGGCGAGAAAACAAGTATCACCGCAGGCTTTGAGGGTGATTACTCTATTATGTTCGTCAAAACCGATCCTACAGCTAGGGCAAGGGGTATAACATGTTTTTGGCTCCCACTGGACCTGCCAGGAATTACTAGAACTCGAATACCCCATACCGGATTCAAGGCTACAGCTGCTGCGTCGATTATGATGGACGGGGTACGTGTTCCTGCTAAGTTCCGTGTTGGAGAGGAAGGTGAGGGATTCTACAAGGCAATGGGGGGAGCCGATTTCCTGCGCATAGGTCTTTCGTTGATGGGCATAGGTTTGGCAGAGGTTTCACTAGAAGAAGCGGCAGCTTATGCAGTTCAGCGAAATGCCTTTGGAAAACCAATTGCTCAGTTCGAAGGTGTTTCATTTAAAATTGCTGAGCATGCGACACGGCTCGAAGCAGCCAGGTTGCTTTGCTACCGGGCGCTATACCTAAAGGACCAAGGGCAGCCCCATACGAAAGAGTCTTCTATGTGCAAATGGTGGTGTCCAGTGGTTGCCTTTGATGCTGTTCACGACAGCCTTCTCATCCATGGTCACGTAGGCTATAGCGAGGAATCCACCTTTGAACAGCGTTTAAGAGATGTCATGGGGCTCGAATTTGCCGACGGTACTGCACAGATTCAAAAGATAATCATTGCTCGTGAACTCATGGGAAGAGTGGCTGTGCCATACTAGTTACAAGATTGTACATAGCAAGAGCGGTCATACTATTAGAGTTGATAGTATGACCGCTCTTGTAAAGAAAGGCAAAGCTGCGATTATTTACACTGTAGTCTCGCTAGGAGTCTCTTCGAAGAATGTGTTCACGCTGTCAAATTCTCCCGGCAAAAGCTGGAGCATCAAAGGAAAGTCATAAATCAATGCTTCGGCTAATGTGGAATTACTTATATCGTCATCCATCGCATCATAGGAGATATTGAGGATTAAGCAGAACACAGCAGCGCTGAAGAACAAACCCACAAATATCCCAATTAATCCACCCCCCAGTCTGGCCGGAATCCCATATACCTCAAGGTGTAGGAGTGACCTTATGCCATGCCCTATCAACGTAGCAGCTAACAACATACCACCAAGGATAATGGAAAAGGCAACGATCTCTGGCCAATGCGGTGATGGTGAGATATCTTCGGCAAGGGACTTGTAGAAAATCCCTGCCTGGTTAACGCCTAGCAGCAAACCAATAGTGGCAAAAAGGGTTCCAAAGATCCCTTGTGATAAACCTATAAATCCAGAGAAAAGGGCCACTATTACAATGACCGCATCCACCCAATTCAAACTTCCCCCTCGAGTTACAACTGGCCGGATTATATCTACTTAACAATATCATGTCAATATACATATGGTAAATTATTTTTTATTATCTTTTACTAAAAGCCACTAAGTTGCCAGATTTTCATTTAATCCATCATATTCTGAGCACATGGCCCCCCATAAGATCAACCTATTGCACTTTACAGGAACGTGTTGCTCGCCATACTACTATGATCACCGCATCATGTTGACATAGATGGGAGCCCTAGCTATGATAAGCCTGCTGTGATTGGAATCATGAGCGCCGATCCCGTGGAGATAGCAAAACCCCTATTCGATAAGTTGCAGATAAGCGAAGTTCATAGCTGTATTAGACGCGATTTTTATTGTGGTAATCTCAACGGTCGAGATGTAGTATTGACCTCCTGCGGTATTGGTAAAGTACGCGCTGCAGCACGCACACAATTCTTAATCGATCACTTTAAAGTATCATCTATCATTTTCACCGGAGTAGCGGGGGCTCTCAATCCAGGACTTGCAATGGGCGATATAGTAGTCTCCAAAGAAGTTATGGAACATGATTTCTGCATTTCTGGCACTAACGAGTTGGATAGGTCCATGGCACATAAGTATCAAGCAGACCCTCTTCTTGTCGATCTGGCATTCGCAGCTGGTGAGAAACTGGGATTGAGAGATAGAATGCATCTGGGCATGGTGTTGACAGGGGATCAGGTTATTGCAGAGAAAACCCGAAAGCATTCACTCAGGGAAACATATTGTGGTGATTGCGTAGAGATGGAGGGGGCGGCAGTTGGTACGGTATGTTGGATGAACCAAGTTCCCTTTGTGCTCATTCGCGCGATCTCGGATGGGGCAGACGAGGGTATCCTTAAAGATCACCCTATATGGTTGAGTTATGCAATTGAGCGAGCATCCGCTGTGGTTCTTGGGATGATAGGAGACCTGCCGGAGGAAATGATATGAGCGTTGCTGAACAGATCAGACCCTTCCTTGATCCCAAGTCCGTAGCCTTAATCGGGATTTCGAGGCGCACCGGAACCGAATCCCTTAATGTATTAGAAGGCATGCTAGAACAAGGGTACAAAGGAAAAATCTATCCGGTGAATCCAAACGCCGATGAGATTGCAGGCGTAAAGGCATATCCAACTGTGACAGATATTCCAAATGGCGTGGAACTGGCAGTAGTCCTAACACCAAGAGAAGTAGTCCCCAACGTTGTGAGGGAATGTGCCAACAAGGATATAAAATCAGTAGTAGTAGTGGGACAGGGATTCGCCGACGGTGTTGACGGAGACGGCAAGCGATTGCAGGAAGAGATTGTGCGCGTCACTAGGGACAGCGAAGTTAGAGTGGTCGGGCCCAATACCATTGGAACTGCTAACGCATTCAAGGATTTCAGCCTATCATTTCTAAAGCTCGTAGATATGGAGAAGATACCGGTAGGATTGATTTCTCAAAGCGGGATATTCTTTGGGCGGATCAACGAACTAAACATGATTGGTAAGGGAATCGATCTGGGGAACTGTTGTGATGTCGACCACTCGGATTGTCTGGAGTATTTCGAAAATGATCCAGATACAAAGGTGATAGCTATTCATATTGAGGGGATCAGAAATGGCAAGAGGTTCCTGGAAGTTGCTAGTCGTGTATCACGAAAGAAGCCCATAGTGGCATTAAAAACAGGTAGGAGCCAGCAGGCATCACGGGCAGCCCAGTCTCACACAGGCTCTATGATAGGAAGGGATGAGGTGTGGGATGCGGCCTTTCGGCAATGTGGGCTCATTCGTGTTGATAATGTAGACGAGATGTCCGACCTTCTCAAGGTATTCTGTTTTGTTCCAGCCATGGCAGGAAGAGGTATTGGTGTCCTAACTTTTACTGGGGGTTTAGGTATTGTGGCAATAGACTCATGTGAAGCACATGGGCTAGAGGTTGTAGAACTTACTGCAGAGACCCGGCAGAGAATCATCGATGTCGCTCCCCCTTGGCTAGGTGTGAGTAATCCATTAGACCTCTGGCCAGCCATTATGACTGGCTCCCGCCGGTATGGGGATTCCCTTAAAGATGGTCTGCATATGTTCATGGAGGATCCTGGGATCCATGCTGCCATTCTTATCCTTGCTTCCTGGATGGAGAGAACCACCCCCAGCCTCACAGATGTTTTATTGGAGGTGGCACATAGCTTTCCGCACAAACCTATGGTGTTATGTCCTTACGAGGGATGGCTTCATGATGTCCGACGCAAGGAATTGGAGGAAACCCTGAGAAAAACAGGCAAGGTTCTTGTTCTCCCCACTGGTGATAGAGCCATCAAGGCACTAAGCAGGGTTGCCAAATACTCTGAGTTTCATCGAAGTCTAGCCAGCTAGACTATTCAGGTGCTTCAATTTTCGTATATCGTCTTCTTATGAGACACACTATCGACTGCAATAATTCTTCCATACCTGTTAAACGATACAAGAATAGTTTTGGTGATTTATTTAGAGTAGACATCCCCTATGTTGGCTGCGTAGTACTTACATATATGTTTCCCTTATATCCTGTGATTAGATTGGCATATCGTTTTTCATATGTTTATGATCTCCTGATCTTAGCTTCTCGACAGCGGAGAGAATGTTTGAGATCACTCGATATCATTAAGCAACCATATACAAAATATTTATAGTCGAGGGGGGTGAAATGACAGAAACAAGCAAACTGTTTCAGCCTGGTAGAATTGGCAATCTTGAAATAATGAACCGTATCGCGATGGCGCCAATGTTGCCCTTTGGATTGCTGGAGATGGACGGCTCTGTGGCACAGCGCTGCATAGACTACTACGAGGCACGAGCCAAGGGGCAGGTAGGATTAATCATTACAGGTGCATTCATACCCTGTCTGGATATAGAAATGAAGGGTATGAAAGACTCAGGTGTAACACCCCTACCTAGAGCCGACGTTAAACACGTAATACCCAGGATGAAGATGCTTGCCGATGCCGTTCATGCATATGGCAGCAAGATTGCCATTCAATTAACTTGCGGAACAGGTCGAGTGGCATTTCCTCTTATACTACAGTTTATGGGATCGAAGCCAGTAGCACCATCGGTAGTACCATATGTTTGGGACACCAATGTTATGACTCGTGCCCTCGAGGTTGAGGAAATCGAGACGCTGATTAGATCATTTGGAGAAGCCGCCGAGATACTCAAGAGTGCTGGGATCGACGCCATCGAACTTCATGGTCATGAGGGATACCTCATGGATCAGTTCATGACTTCTCTGTGGAACAAACGAACAGACAAATATGGAGGAGACCTTGAGGGAAGGCTCACCTTTCCCTTGGAGATTTTAAAACAAATCAAGGATAGGGCAGGGAAAGACTACCCAGTGATCTATCGATATGCTGCCGACCATTACATTGAGGGTGGTCGTCGTATCGCGGAATCCCAAGAGATGGCCAAACGCTTTGAGCAGGCCGGGATGGACGCTTTGCATGTGGACGCCGGGTGTTACGATGACTGGTATTGGCCACATCCGCCAAACTACCAACCTCCAGGGTGTATGATAGACATGGCAGAGGCGATTAAGAAGGTGGTGAACATCCCCGTGATCACCGTGGGCCGGTTGGGATATCCCGACCTTGCAGAGCAAGTCCTCCAGGAAGGTAAGGCGGACTTTATTGCCTTGGGAAGACCCCTGCTTGCCGACGCCGATTGGCCAGTGAAGGCCCAAAAGGGAGAGGTTATCGAGATTCGGCCGTGCATCGGAGACCACGATGGTTGTATGGGAGCTGCCGGAGGATTTATCAGCTGCACCGTCAATCCCGCCTGCGGAAAAGAGAAGGAATATGAAATCAAGCCGGCAGAAACGAAGAAATCGGTCCTTGTGATCGGTGGTGGAGTGGCAGGGATGGAGGCGGCAACTGTTGCTGCCCTCCGAGGGCATGACGTTACATTGTGTGAGAAGACATCCACATTGGGTGGGCACTTAGTAGCAGGCTCGGTCCCCAAATTCAAAGACGACCTGCGTTTGCTAAGGGAATACTACGCACATCAGTTGGAAAAGCTAAATGTGAAGGTCAATCTAAACAAAGAAGTAACACTTGGTTTCGTGGAAGATATGAAACCCAATGTGGCCATCGTGGCAGCAGGATCGTATCCATGCATCCCTAACATTCCTGGGATAGACAAGGGATCTGTGGTGACAGCCATAGATGCATTACTGGGCAGGAAAGAAGTGGGGGACAGAGTGCTGGTGGCAGGTGGTGGACTTGTTGGGTGTGAGACAGCGCTTCATTTGGCACAGATGGGCAAGAGGGTGACCATAACGGAGATGATGGAAGAAATCATCCCAGACGTATTCGAGGCCAATAAACAACACCTGCTAAAGCTCCTTGCGGAGAATGGAGTGGGAGTGT
>JAXHVC010000198.1:0-10259 GCA_034189315.1 Chloroflexota bacterium
AACGATTTTTGGTCCTGGCACCCCAACATCAGAGATTGTGGAATTTGTACAAGGGCTGCAAAAACAGATGTAGAATATGACTAGTATTTTTAAGTTATTAGTATTGTATAATATAAGGATTATCGCTGGCTGAACTATTATGATAAAGGGGTTTCTGACTTTGCCCTAAGAGGTTCCGGACAAGTGTTCCCGTGGAGTTGAAGAGGAAATGGCAAAGGTCAAGATTGTAACAGACAGCACTTCTTATATTCCAGCTAGCTTAGTTCAAGATTATGATATCTCGGTTGTCCCTCTAAAGATTTCCTTTAGTGGGCAATCATTTGTAGAGGGTATCGATATCACGAACGAAGAGTTCTATCAGCGTCTGGCGCGTGCCAAATCTCCTCCCATCACCTCTCAACCATCATCTGATGAATTCACCCAAACCTACTCTCGGCTTACAGAAGATGATCATCCCATTCTTTCCATACACATCTCAGCCAAGCTAAGTGGCACGGTTCACTCTGCACTTAGAGCTAAGAAGTGCATGAATCATTCTAACATCGAGGTGGTAGACTCATTATTCACCACTATGGGACTAGGTATGGCAGTGATTTCAGCAGCACGTGCCGCCAGTGAAGGACAATCATTATCTCAGATCAGGGCTTCTACTGAGAAGATAGTAAATTCAATGAGCCTGTTTTTTGTCGTCGACACGCCACACTACCTACATAAAGGGAACTTAATTGGCGAAGCTGCTGCAATATTGGGCACAATGTTAGATTTCAAACCAATTCTCCACTTAAAAGACGGGCAGATTCAGCCAGTATCCAGGGTAAGAACAAAACCTAGAGCAACAAAGTACCTATTGGAGATAATGGAATCGCGTGTACCCAGGGATGCTCCAGTACATGTTACAGTAATACATGCCCGGTCCCCAAAAGATGCGGCCTCACTTGAGCAGGAGGTTCAAGAGCGTTTCCATTGCAGAGAAACATACGTATCGGAGCTTGGGCCAGTTATTGGAACTCACGTCGGACCAGGAGCACTAGGTCTTGCATTCTATTATGACCAGGGTCCTGTGGCCGTACCTGTTAACCAACCATTAGAGCCTCACCGGTTACCCTCACCAGCCTGACCCGCATCCCTGCGATGCATCCGCCTAGCTTTTTCCCTTAACCTCACAGTCTCGTTTGTTGTTTGGTATTGATCCAGAAAAGACTGTTTGAAAGATACAAAACTACCGTTCATGATCGATTCTCTAATCTGTTCCATGAGTCTAATTATGAACCGGACATTATGGATAGTAGAGAGTCGATATCCTAGTAGTTCTTCGCATTTGAATAGGTGATGCAAGTAGGCGGTTGAGAAAGTCCTACAGGTATAGCAATCGCAATCCGCATCGATCACCGAATCATCGTTCTTGAAACTAGCGTTTCTAATACTGCGGCGTCCATAAGATGTAAGGACTGCTCCATTACGAGCAACTCTTGTGGGCAGGGCACAATCAAACAAGTCCACACCTCTAGAAACTCCTTCTAGAATATCCTCGGGAGCCCCCACACCCATGAGATAGTGAGGTGAATATTCAGGCAGGTATTCCAAAGAAGCCTCTAGCATTTCACACATCGTATCCTTAGATTCCCCCAGACTTAGACCACCAATGGCATAACCCGGGAAATCCATAGAACCTAGGCACCGAGCAGACTCCTTGCGCAGTTCCGGACACATACCTCCCTGAACAATGGCATAGAGGGACTGGTCCTTCTTCTGATGTGTTTCCTTACAACGTAATGCCCAACGATGTGTGCGCTCCATAGCAGACCGAGCCATGCTTTTGTTACAGACCGCTGGTAAGCACTCATCAAGAGGCATTATGATATCCGCACCCAGCTTTTCCTGAAGCTGTATTGCTATTTCAGGGGAAATGAAATGTGAGCTTCCGTCGATATGAGACCGGAATGTTACACCTTCTTCTGAGACCTTGCATAGTGGAGCCAAACTGAACACTTGATAGCCTCCACTATCAGTCACAATTGGCCCATCCCAAGACATGAAGGAATGGAGTCCTCCAAACACCTGAATAACCTCTAGTCCTGGTCTCAAATAGAGGTGATAGGTATTCGCAATAATCAGGTTTACGCCCATGGACCAGAGATCTTCTGGGGTTAACGCCTTGACCGTAGCCTGACTTGCCACCGGCATGAATGACGGTGTAGGGATATTCCCATGCTTGGTACTTAGAACTGCAGCTCGTGCATTTGTCTGATAGCACTGCCCGACTATCTGAAACTGTTCAGTCATAACCTGGGGTTAAATGCAGGTAGTCTCGCCCATACAATAGAACCCTTCCCTTCATAGAGATATCATAAGTCGTATCACTCTGATTTAAACAGTAATACCACATGATTATGGAATCTCTCTATCCGCCAACTCCAATAATACATTTTCGAGGTATTCCAGTACATTATCCTTAGAAAAACCTGAGAGGTCTAACGGATCCCCAATTTTAACCGTAATCTTATTCCATACTCTAGGCCACTGGAAGAACTGCCACTTGCCAAGGTCTGCTTTGTTGGGAATAACTCCTTGTCCACCTTCTATCCAAATAGGAAGGACGACACAATCCGAATACAGGAATATGCGTCTGGTGCCCCTTCGAAAGCTCATCATCCTTTTCCCCGTGCTGGAGTATCTTATACTATCATCACCACCCACATAATTTCGTTCTTCCTCAGGATGTATTACAACAATCCTACCTTCCTCCATAGCCTTCTCAACCTTCACAGTACTATTCAGCATGCCTCTAAGACTATCACGATCTATCGATATGGCAATACGTCTAAAAGGTGCAAACCACCATTTTCGATAGTATTCACAAGCCGGTAAAGCAAAAGGTACGAATCTGGGAGAGAATAGGAACCAAGGAAAGAATAGAAACTCCACGATAATCGGCTCCGCAGGTGAAGGATGGTTGGCAAATACAATCAATCCTTTCCCCTTCGGATCCAGCTTTTCCCTCTGATAACCTAATACGATGAGCCTACCGGTGATCCTAAGCATCCCGATCACCAATCCACCAATTAGGCCAAAGAACCATGCATATAACAGCAGCTCTATTTTGTCCCTCATGATTCCTCTGTATATGTATACACTCCGACAGTAATTTTCGCCTCATCAAACTCATACTGAGAAAATGAATACAAGTACGAGAAGCGCATAGAACAGAATCCCGATGGTCCACAAAACCCAAAGACCCAAGACACGAACATTAAGTCATAAGAATCTATAGCGGTACAGCCATTAGGAAGTCAACAAACAGTATCTATTCTAGATAGAGTGTGCATTCCATTGCAAGCCTAAGTTCATTGGCACCTATCCAGTACGAACACTTTGGATGCATATCCTATCAACCTCAACAACCTTAATGATAGGTGAATACCGTAATTCCTTGACTGTCCAATAACAGTCAGATACAATCGGTCATGGGGTTTATTACTCATATTGATTGGACCTAAAGGCATCAAATAGCCAATCAATGTCCAAGCACTAAGGACCAATTTTCCAAGTGTAGAACGACACCATCGTATAAGTCCTCATATCTAATTCACTCGGTATTAAGACTACTATGAAGAAATTATTGTCTGGTAATGAAGCTATAGCACTTGGAGCTTTCCATGCAGGAGTCATGGTAGGCACGGCCTACCCAGGAACACCTAGCACCGAAATACTGGAGACGCTTGCCACCTTTGAAGGCCCATACGTTGAGTGGTCGACCAACGAGAAAGTAGCCCTAGAGGTTGGCATGGGTGCAGCCTATGGCGGAACTCGGGCATTAGTATCCATGAAACATGTAGGACTAAATGTCGCTGCCGATCCATTCTTCACTCTGTCCTATACTGGAGTCGGGGGAGGATTGGTACTGGTCTCTGCCGATGATCCTGGTAATCACAGTTCCCAGAACGAGCAGGACAATCGTCACTATGCAAGGTCTGCAAAAATCCCGATGTTAGAACCATCGGACTCACAAGAGGCCTACGAACTGACTCAATTGGCGTTCTCAATCAGCGAACAATTCGATACTCCTGTATTGCTCAGATCCACCACCAGGGTTTCACACTCAAGATCTGTGGTTGAATTCGAAGAGAGAGATGTAGTACGTAACTCCCTACCTTTTATTCGTAATCCACAGAAGCGTGTAATGATTCCTGCCCATGCTACACCCAGGCATATAGCAGTAGAGAAACGTATGCAGGAGCTGGAACGCTACTCAGAAGAGTTTCACTACAATCAGATGAGTATTAACGATACTAACCTGGGTATAGTGTCCAGTGGCGTCGCTTTTCAATACGCTATGGAAGTATTCCCTCATGCCTCGTATCTCAAGCTAGGTATGAGTTATCCCTTCCCCGAAAAGTTGCTTCGCAGCTTACATTCACGGGTCGAAAAGATTGCTGTTATAGAAGAGCTCGATCCATTTCTAGAAGATATACTCAGGAAGTTTGGGATCAACCCAATAGGAAAGAGGTTCTTTCCGGGAACAGCAGGGGAACTAAATCCAGATATAGTGGCCGACGGTGCTCGTCAAGCAGGTCTGCTGAGCGCTCCCCCCTTGCCACACATCACCAGGCCACCTGACTTTCCGCTACCAGGAAGACCACCAGGCCTATGTGCGGGTTGCCCTCATACCGGTGCCTTCTATGTACTTAGAGACCTAGGGTTCTACCATAGTATTGATCGACCAGGTATTACGGCAAGAGACAAGGTATTAGCGGGAGCAAAGAAGTCAGGGCTTATAATCTCTGGAGACATTGGGTGCTATACGCTTTCTGTTCTCCCCCCTCTCATAGCAATGGACACTCAAACATGTATGGGAGCCAGCATTGGCGTAGCAATTGGACTCGTAAGGTCTGGTATTGCAAACAAGGTCGTGGCTGTCATCGGGGATTCGACTTTCTATCACTCCGGAATTACCGGTTTGATAGATGCAGTCTATAATCAAACCGCTGTAACCATTATCGTCTTGGATAACAACTCAACCGCAATGACTGGCTACCAAGGTCATCCTGGCACAGGCATATCAGCAAAGGGACAAATCACAAAGGTTGTGGATATGGAGAAACTTGTCCGGGGGGTGGGAGTCGAAGATGTTCAAGTGGTAGATGCCTTCGAAATCGGTACAATCAAACTCGCTATCAGGCAATGTATCGAACGCAACGAGCCATCGGTTATCATCGTCCGAGGGCTTTGTCCAAGTCGCTCCAAACGACGTGGAGACCAACTTGCAGTAGACATCAACAAGTGCGATGGATGTGGAGCATGCCTTCGCTTGGGGTGTCCAGCAGCCTTACGTAGAGACGAAAAGGCTTGGATCGATACCTCTCAATGCTTGGGCACGATATGTGCCCTGTGCCAACAAGTATGTCCAAAAGAGGCAATAGCTCTCCAAATATCTGAAGAGGTTAAGGTTTGAAGAAAATAGACCTCCTTCTATCCGGCATTGGTGGTCAGGGTGTAATTCTAGCTAGCAACATCCTAGCCGAAGTGGCCATGGATTTTAAATACGACGTAAAGAAATCAGATGTGCTCGGAATGGCTCAGCGTGGCGGAGCAGTAGTAAGCCATGTACGTCTTGCCGATAGGGTAAGATCTCCACTTGTTCAGAAGGGCAATGTCGATGTTCTACTCTCGTTTGAGAGATTAGAGGCCGGGAGATGGGTTGAACACCTGAGTAGAGAAGGATATGCCATTATTAACAATCAAAGTGTCTTTCCACTATCAGTCAGCAGTGGATACGAGGCCTACCCCTTACAAGAAGAGATGGAGCAACTATTTAAAACGGCAACTAAGCGGGTGTATTTCGTAGATGCCCTCAGTATGGCACAGGATATGGGTAATCGTAACGTCGTGAACATCATAATGTTGGGCTTTCTTTCCTTTTTATTGCCTATAGATGCTGATACATGGGAAAGTGGTATTGCAGCCCGAGTTCCTCCTATATTTCGAGAACTCAACTTGGACGCCTTTAGAAGGGGAAGATCGGAAGCAGAGAAAATGGTGGGTGAGACTAATGGCTAGTCTGGACGATAAGCGAGTTCTGATCGTAGACCTAACCTTGCAACAAACCAAAGTGGAACCATTAGATCCATCCTATATCATAGATTTCTTGGGAGGGACCGGACTGGGAGTGAGATTACTTATCGACCACTCATCACCAGGTGCAGATCCACTAGAACCAGAAAATCCCTTGATCTTCGCTACTAGTACCTTGGGCGGAACTATGATACCCACATCAAACAAGCATTCTGTTGTCACCAAATCACCTCTTACCGGAGTGCTTGGTGATTCCCTTTCTTCAGGCAACTGGTCCATAGCACTGAAAAGGACAGGATTCGACGCATTAGTTATCACAGGACAGGCAGATCAGTTCACCTATCTTTTCATCGATGACGACATCGTGCATTTCAGGGATGCAAGCCATTTAATTGGACTTGGTTGTTACGAGACGGAAGATTACATCCGCAGAGAGATTGGAGATAATAGGGTAAGGGTATCATCCATCGGAGTAGCCGGAGAGAATCTAGTGAGCTATAGTGCCATTGGCAATGACTATACACATCATGCAGGACGAACCGGCACTGGTGCAGTTATGGGATCCAAGAAGCTGAAAGCCATCGCCATACGAGGAACCAATCCTGTTCGGGTGTCAAACCTGAGCAGTCTACAATCCAGATGTTTCGATCTATGCCAGAAGGCTCAAGGGCAAGCTACAGAGAAATATCGGATACTTGGAACACCAGCTAATGTACTCAATTTCAATCATCTCGGTGTGTTACCCGTTAACAACTTTCAGAAATCGTCTCTCTCTCAAATAGAGAGCGTCACGGGAGAGTATCTTCGGGAGCACTACCTGGAGAAATCAGTAGCTTGTGTGGGATGCCCTATAGCTTGTGATCATATATATAGGATAGCAGACAGTCCCTATGGCGATGTTCAGGCAAGTCTATATTACGAAGGGATCTATGCCCTTGGCCCCCTCTGTGGCATAGAATGTACATCGGCCGTGATCAAGGCATCCCTACTGTGTGACATCTACGGTATCGACTCCATCAGTGCAGGTAGTAGCATTGCATGGGCAATGGAGTGCTTCGAAAAAGGCCTGCTGACAGAGAAGGATACTGGCGGCCTGACACTAACCTTTGGTAATCACCAAGCCATGATTGAGATGTTAGGAATGATCGCACATAGAAAGGGTCTGGGCAATCTTCTGGCGAATGGAGTCAAGCGTGCGTCGACCGAATTGGGCAAAGGATCGGATCACTGGGCAATGCATTCCAAAGGATTAGAGTTACCAGGCTACGATCCCCGCGGCCTTAAGACCACAGCCCTGGGACTAGCTACAGCAACCAGGGGAGGGTGTCACAACCGATCCACTGCCTATGATGTCGATATGTCTGGAAAGGTGGATCGATTCGTGGGAGAATACTCTCGTGGCGCTATGGCAATGGAGACGGAGGATTTCGCTGCCATATTAGATTCTTTAATCCTTTGTAAGTTCCTACGCCGATGCTTCGATAACTTTCACAGCGAATCTGCAGAACTCTACAAACTAGTCACTGGCTATGATATGACCCCCGAATCACTCCATCTGGCTGGTGAGCGTATCACTAATCTGAAGAAGGTATTCAATATAGGGCAAGGTTGGATACGCAAAAACGATTGGCTGCCCCCAAGATTGTTCCAAGATAGAGTACCCAGAGCAGGCTTTGATGGCTCTGTGATCACCGAAGACGAGCTGAACACAATGATAGATGGCTACTATCAGGCTCGTGGATGGGAATGCGATGGTACTATTCCCAAAAACAAGTTGGAGGAGCTAGGATTGGACAATCTGCCCAAGGAGTGGAGGACCTAGCACATGCAACACAAATATGTCGCGTGTGATCTAGAGCTATGCACCGGATGTCAGCTCTGCGAATTCGCATGTTCCGCAGAAAAGGAAGGGGAGTTCAACTTGGAACTCTCTCGCATACGCACCGTTCGCCCCGAACTAGCGGTTATGATGAGTATAGCTTGCCGTCAATGCGAGGACCCACCATGCGTAACTGCATGCCCACGTCATGCCCTGAGCACGAATGAAGTTAATGGCACAATACTATTGGACAGGGTGCGCTGTGTAGGATGTGGGTGGTGCATTGAGGTTTGCGATTTTGGAGCAATAGCACTGGATAGCCGGTCTAAGCTGATAGTAATATGTGACCTATGTCCAGACCTACCACAACCAAAGTGTATTGAAATATGTCCCCAAAAGGCCCTTTCATTGTCCACTGCGGAAGAGGTGGCACAGAGGACAAGAGATAGGACGGTTAGTAGTGAGTGCCATTAGAAGTTCACCACTATTAGTGATGGACCATTCGATGAACCCAGGGCCAGAGTGTTAAACCATCCAAAACAAGCAGAGAGCATCTAATAGCATTTACTACATAAGAAAAACACGGACTAGCTATGACAGGATATCTATTTATACTTATATCAAGAGATATAGGATCAGGTGCTAGCAGACCAGGATTCTGGCCATACATGCGTCACATGGAACTCATTGGTCAATACTACTAATTTGCCACCCTTGAGGTATCATCAATCTCTTTCTTAAGGAGCGTGTTCAATGTCTTTGGATCAACTTAATAAGGTCTTCCCCCCAAGCTCTATCGCAGTAGTAGGAGCCTCTGAGAATCCGTTTGCCGCGGGAAGTATGTACATACAACACCTCATGAATTATAGCTATCAGGGAAAGGTATATCCTGTCAATCCCAAACAAGCCACGATATTTGGTATGCCCGCATATCCTTCGCTTAAGGAAATCCCAGGAACAGTTGACTTCGTTATCTCATGTATACCCGCTTCTGAGATACTTGGTCTCCTAGATGAATGTGCTCAGAAACAAGTTCATGTCCTCCACATGTTTACAGGACGATTCGGAGAGACAGGCGATAAAGAAGCTGCTAATTTGGAGCAACAGGTCATGCAAAAGGCTAATGAGCTCGGTATTCGGCTCATCGGCCCCAATTGTATGGGACTATACTACCCCAAGGAAGGTATACACTTTGCTCATGAGCTGCCAACCGAACCAGGGCCTGTAGGGATGTTTTTCCAGAGTGGTGGAGCTTCAGCAGAATTCATTCGCTATGCTGCCATTAGAGGAATGACTTTTAGTAAGGTAATCAGCTATGGTAACGCCATCGATTTAAATGAGTGTGATTACCTCGCGTACTTGGCAAAGGATGATGAGACAAAGATAATCGTTGCCTACATCGAAGGAGTGAAAGACGGTAGAAGATTCCTTCCATTACTAAGAGAAGTAACCAAGACCAAACCAGTTGTGCTTCTCAAGGCTGGCAGGGGTGCAGCAGGATCTAGGTCTGCATCTTCTCACACCGGATCACTTGCTGGCTCTCCCCAAATCTGGGATACGGCAGTCAAACAGGGAGGTGCAATCAACGCACAAAACCTGGATGAGATGATAGACATCGTACTAGGTCTATCCTATCTACCACCGCTAATGGGAAGAAAAGTAGCAGTTGTAGGAGGAGGAGGAGGTAGAAGCGTACTCTCAGCTGACGGATGGGATATGGCAGGTTTTTCATTGAATCCATTAACACCACGAATTAAACAGGAGATTCGAGAGAGAGTCCCCGAACTGTGGTGGGAATGGATAGGGAATCCGGTCGATGTATCCATGATGCCAGAGGTAGCTTGGATGACAGGGCTTACAGGAGATATGCTAAAGATAATGATAGATAGTCCGGAATACGATCTCATAGTGAGTAACATCACCATCGATGCACCATTTGGGAAAGAGGAACTTAAGCTATTTATTCAGCGAGAGATCACCCCAGTGATGGAGGGGGCGAAAAATGGCACAAAGCCCATAATCGTTGTGATGAATGGTGGACAGCTCAAGATCGAGGAGTTCGATCATTGGAGATGGAGGATGCTCGCAGAGATCCAAAGCGAGCTTACACAAGCCAAGGTTCCCGTATATTCCACAATCACACAAGCCGCCAATACAATGCGTCATATCGCAGATTACTATGAAAACCGTAAGCACGCCAGGCAAGACAACGCATAAGGGTAATATGAGTACGTTAGAAAGGAGCAAACGCAGATCAATGGCAAAAAGAGCCAAAACACGGTGTTTTGGCTCTTTTCAAAGCACGGATCATACTATCAGCTGGATCTTCGCATTTCCTGCACTCCGAAGAGTGTGAACACAGTACCAA
>JAXHVC010000199.1:0-6395 GCA_034189315.1 Chloroflexota bacterium
GACTAGCTGGCATGAGATATGTTTTGGATAGGGTTAAGAACCTACCCTTGGACTTATTCCTCATGGTTCCGTCTTGTGTTCCTGCCACTCCCCTTGAAACCGCTGGCGCTCGAATATCGGCAGAGGATGTTCACACTGTACTGCAATGGGATGGTGTGCTTGGATTGGGTGAAATGATGAATTTCCCTGGATTGTTATATGGAGATAGGGAGGTATCCCTCAAGCTAGCTCTTGGGAATAGGTATCTCATCGATGGGCATTGCCCTGGTTTGGTTGGGAAGGACTTGAATGCCTACATAGGTACTGGGATTTATTCTGATCATGAATGCACTGATTTGGCGGAAGCACAAGGGAAGATTCGTCGAGGTATGTATGTCATGATTCGTGAGGGTTCTTCAGAGAAGAACCTTGAAGCCCTTTTACCACTAGTTACTAATGAGACATATACTAGATGCTTATTTGTAGTAGATGACCGAAGCTGCTCCGATCTGCTTGAAGATGGGGATATCGACGCTGTCGTACGCAAAGCTATTAAACTTGGGATGGATCCAATTCGTGCCATTCAGCTGGCGACTGTTAATACTGCCAGATATTTCCATCTGGATAGGTTTGGTGCAGTTGCTCCAGGCTATTTTGCCAACCTTATTATTATGGATGACTTGGTACAGTTTGAACCTGGGATGGTCTTGTACAATGGGATGATGGTTGCTAAAGATGGGCAATCGATCTCGATAGAAGAGGAGAGCACTGGTGATGCATTGAGGCATACTGTTAATATAGGTATGTTTGACCAAGAACGATTGAAGATGTCTATAACCGATGATATATTCCCAGTGATAGAGATCATTCCAGGGCAGATAGTCACCAAGGAACAGAGACAAAGGTTGCATAAGAAAGATGGCCTTGTTCTGGCCGATATTAATAATGATATCCTGAAGCTAGTAGTGGTGGAGAGACACAAAGCCAGTGGCAATATTGGGTTGGGCCTAGTTAAAGGATTTGGTCTGAAGCGAGGTGCCATGGCTTCTTCTGTGGCACATGATTCACACAATATCGTAGCCGTAGGTACGAATGATTCGGACATTATCGTCGCGGTGAATCGGATTGTGGAACTACAAGGAGGCTTGACGATAGCAGCCGAAGGCGAAATCTTGGCTGAGTTGCCATTGCCTATCGGAGGACTCCTTTCGGACCAGCCTCTGGAAACCGTGGTTAGGCAACATGATCATTTGGAGTCGGTGGCTGCTAGCTTGGGATGTGAACTCACTTCCCCATTTTCCACGCTATCTTTTGTTGCTTTGCCTGTAATTCCAGAGCTTAGGCTGACAGACTTGGGATTGGTGGATGTGCGTAGTTTTAAATTGCTGACATAACATCATATTGTCTGTAACTTCTTACATAACCTTGACAGTCGTAAGCCTATCGAGTAGCATTTCTGCGGGTCGTGCTAGATGGGGAGCTAGCGGTGCCCTGTACCTGCAATCCGCTATAGCAGGGTTGAATTCCCGCTCGAGGCCTTTAGTTTTTTGGGACTACTTCTATCTAGTGGCGTTGAGGATTGGGTCCTGCGCGGCAGAATACTATGAACCCCGTCAGGTCCGGGAGGAAGCAGCGGTAAGTAGCACATTCTGGGTGCCGTAGGTCTCCCTGGTCTGAGTTGCTGAATAGAGGAAAGCCAGGGGACAGGGTCGAAGGTGAGGTGCACGGCCCTTGAGGTTGATATTCATTAAAGGAGGGCGAAGGTGGATCTTTTTCTAAAAGGAAAGGTCGCGATGGTGACTGGCGCTGGTGGGGGAATGGCGAAGGTCATCGCTACTACATTTGCTGCAGAAGGTGCAGATATTGTGGTTGCTGAGCTGGATGAAGCGCGGGCTCAGGGTACAGTAGATGCCTGCAAAGCATTGGGTGTTCGTGCAGTCCCTGCCTTGGGCAGTGTGACTGACAAAGCTGTAGTTGATGAGATGGTACAGAAGGCAGCTGGTGAACTGGGTAAGATCGATATCCTGGTCAATGCCGTGGGAGCTAGCATGTATACTGGCACTGGAGCACCGGGAGAGTTTCATACTACAACTCCGCAACAATGGCAGCAGACCTTGGATTTCTGTTTCTTGGCTGCTTTGAACTGTACCCATGCTGTATTACCAGGCATGATAGAGAGAAAATGGGGAAGGGTACTAAACATTCTTTCTGATGCATATAAAGGTCGGGATAAGAGGATGTCGCTTTATGGAGCAGCCAAAGCTGCCACCAATATTTGGGGTAAGACGATGTCTATGGAACTTGGCAAATATAATATAACTGTGAATGCTGTAGCTCCAGGTGCGACCAAGACCGATACTCTAGCGATGGTATTTGATCCGCAAATGGCTGATATGAAACAGAAAATGATGAAGAGTTATCCGTTGGCCGCTGGTAGGGGTGATCTGGGAATGCCCGAAGATATTGCGAATATGGTGGTATTCCTTTGTTCTGACCGTGCAAGCTGGGTGACTGGTCAAGCAATCAGCGTGAGTGGTGGTTTCTCGTAGTCCTCAATGGGACAAAGAATGAGATACAAATATAATAAGTAAACCTTCGGTGACGCCGTAGCCTTTAGTGATTAGGTAGAAGGCGTTTACCCTCCTGAGGTAACTCAGTAGAACATGCTGTATGATTAGGTATAGGTCGTTGGGATATTGATTATATACCTGGTATGAACAGGCGTCTGATCTATTACGATATTCTCGATGAGTGATAGGAGCTAAAAGGAGAAACCGATATGGAGCTAGGTCTAGCGGGAAAGACTGTTATTGTCACGGGAGGCGGATCGAATATTGGACGGGCTATCTCGCTTGCGTTTGCAGATGAGAAAGTTAACTTGGTAATTGCTGAACTGGATACCAACCAGGGCGACAAGGTGGCTCAGGAGGCTGTAAGTAAAGGTTCCCAAACCATTGTGGTCAAGACAGATGTGACCAAAGTGGATGAAGTGGAGGATATGGTCAAGCAAGCCAAAGATAAGTTTGGCAAGATTGATATTCTTGTTAACAACGTTGGCTGGGATAACATGATGCTCTTCACAGACACAACCCCTGAGTTCTGGGAGAAGGTGATTAATATAAACTACAAGGGTGTGATCCATTGTACTAAGGCTGTACTACCTCATATGATAGAGCAGAAAAGCGGAGCAGTTGTCAGCATTGGTTCCGATGCGGGTCGCATGGGAGAGTTTCGTGAATCCATCTATGCAGGATGTAAGGGTGCTGTGATTGCATTCACCAAGGCTGTGGCCAGGGAGAATGGTCGGTATGGTATACGGCTGAATGTGGTTTGTCCTGGATTGACAGTTCCTGGTGGTGATGAGGAGATTGGTGGACAAAGTATGTGGAGCTCCGGTATAAAGGAGGCCTTCCCTCCAGAGGCCCTGGAAAAAGCGGCGAAGGGTTATCCTCTAAGGCGTGTTGGGAAGCCCCAGGACATAGCAGGCGCTGTGGTGTTTATGGCATCAGATGCTGCCGGATTCATAACGGGACAAACCCTGAGCGTGAGTGGTGGCTATACTATGATGTAGTGGCATAAAGTAATGTTTGTCAAGACACAGCCTAGACAATAAAATCGATAACCTGAATAGTATAAACAAACGGTGCAAGGTGGATCTCGCACCGTTTGTTTTGTCTGGTTTCCCTCTCACACAGTTTCTTTCCCAGTTAGGTGAGGGGAGTCTGTGATATATTACGAGGAGGCAATGGACTTATGGCACAATGGGAGAAGGTACAAGGATTTGATTTTCAGGATATCATCTATGAGAAACGTCCTGGGGTGGCTAGGATAACCATCAACAGACCGCAAGCCTATAATGCGTTTACATCTGATACACAGAGGGAAATGGCCATGGCGTTTGAAGATGCTACCTGGGACGACAAAGTTGGGGTGGTTGTGCTCACTGGAGCAGGGGAAAAAGCCTTTTGCACCGGAGGGGATGCCAAGGAAGCCGAGGCGGGTTACAAGTCTGATATGTTGCAGAATACCCCCAAGGTTCATCAATTGATAAGGGAGATGCCCAAACCTGTCATTGCAGCTGTCAATGGATTTGCAATTGGTGGTGGCCAAGTTCTACAGCAGATTTGCGATCTTTCTATAGCTGCGGATACTGCCAAATTGGGACAGGCTGGTCCTATGGTAGGAAGTTATGATGCAGGTTATGGGGCTGCATATCTTACTAGGGTGGTCGGAGAGAAGAAGGCTCGAGAGATATGGTATCTATGCCGCCGATACACCGCTCAGGAAGCCCTAGAAATGGGATTGGTGAATGCAGTAGTCCCCGCTGACAAGTTAGAGGAAGAAGTTGATAAATGGTGTGATGAAATACTGGCCAAGAGCCCAGGTGCTATTCGTGGGTTAAAGTATGCCTTCAATGCAGTGAGCGCAGATATCAGGGGTTTGGAGCTAATGAGCTATGATGGGCTATGGGCATACTATGGCAGTGAAGAGGCGAAATACTACAAAGAATCATTCTGGCAGAAGAAGCCTGCCGATCCTTTGAAGTTTAGGAAGAAACAGACATTCCCCGGCGTATACGAGGAATAGCACTGTTTTGTTTGTCTCCGTTTTCAGCAGGCGATGTCTTAAGACATCGCCTGCTTTGTGTTATTAGGTGTTGACAATGACTGTAGAGTGTATGTGTGGTGGTGTGAGGTATCAAGTAAGTAATGATTGTTTGTATTTTTTTATTTTCAGGAATCGATCTGTGCTGGAAGCATTGTAGGCTGATGACTTGTATTACCTAGTGCTGCGGTTATTATCATGACAAAAATGAAACGGCCTAGATGGGATTTGGAGCAGCCTACGCGCGAGATTAAGGAAGTGCTCCGTGAGCAGCGGGTTCGTCCTAAGAAGAGTTTGGGACAACGCTTCCTTATTGACGAGGTTATAGTTGATCATGTCATAAAGGCGGCCGAACTCTACCAAGACGATGTTGTAGTGGAAATCGGTCCTGGACTAGGCGTCTTGACCAGGGAATTGGCAAAGAGGGTGCAAAGAGTATTAGCTGTCGAGGTGGATCGAAAGCTAGCTGCGAAACTACGTCAAGATATGGCTCAATACTCAAATGTTAGCGTAGTGCGGGCCGACATCTTAGAGACAGATCCATCAACCTTAATATTGCCATCAACACCAGCTTATAAAGTAGTTGCTGATATACCATACTACATAACTTCTCCTATAATACGTCATTTCTTAGAAGCCTCACTCAGGCCTGAGCGAATGGTGTTGATGGTGCAAAGAGAAGTTGCTGAAGCAATTGTGGCACAACCAGGAAAGATGAGCTTGTTGGCCATAAGCGTTCAATACTACGCTGAAGCAGAAATCATAGCTAATGTTCCTGCTGAAAGCTTCTACCCAATTCCCAAAGTCGATTCAGCAGTATTGAGGGTTCATGTCCGGAGTCATCCTGCTTTAGAGGTTGATGATACGGACCAGTTCTTTGCGGTGGTGAAATCTGGTTTCAATACACCACGCAAACAGTTACGAAATTCCTTGGCCAACGGGCTGGGTATCTCTACTGCAGAGTCAGGTTCCTTGTTGGAAAAGGCTTCGATAATGGCCACTAGGCGAGCAGAAACCCTTAGCTTGCAGGAATGGGCTCGGTTGTATGAGGTGACAACTGCCTGCTATGGCAAGATCGATACACCACGCGATAGTCCATAGGTTGAGTTTGTCGATGGCCTTTGATATCATAGAGCACGTTGAAGCTTTGGGGCTCCAGTGAAGAGCGGGCCATTAGCTCAGTTGGTTAGAGCGCAGTCCTGATAAGACTGAGGTCTCTGGTTCGAGTCCAGAATGGCCCACCATAAATGTACATTAGGGAAAACTGGGCTCTACACCCGACAGGCTCCCTTAGGTTTCATTGGAATATTTGTTAGCATCGCTTAATCACCCTTGACTTCCACTTCTTCCACCAAGCTTTGGACAAAAGCCCTTGTTCTTATTACTCCAATTGTAGTTACCTCTATAATGTTGAACATCACCACGAGCGTAGTATCTATCATCTAGATGACGCATTAAATTATCCTGTCTCTTGTGAATCCAGGTTTTAGTGTTAGTAAAAGAACAGATCAGACTCTCTTGTTATCAATTAGGATGAATAAAGCATTCTTTCATCCTAGGCGGTACTGAGATCGGGGTAGGGCATTCTGGATTATTTGATAACTATGGCATTGGAGTATTAATCTAGGCCTTTATATTGTCTGATGGCAAGCTTATGCAAGAAGCTGTACAATCCTCCAAGTTATCTTTATTGAGACGCATAGTATCAAGTCTGAGATCGTAAGTATCTTGTGAGCGTATCAAAACGCTTTACGATAATTCTATGAAGGAGAACAACGGAAATTCAGGCTGGTGGGTTTCGAACACTGACT
>JAXHVC010000002.1:0-26612 GCA_034189315.1 Chloroflexota bacterium
CCGTCATTCTCCTACCCATTCTCAATCCCTCTGTCCCAATCTGATCTTCTTGCATTAGACACCTTCTATATGATTCTACTTCATCTCCTAGGTGTCCAACTTAATTGTAGACCAAAGGACACCTTTCAATGTAAATATAAGCAGGTAGATGTTTTCACGTCTAATCCGTGAAGGGATGATGGCTTGATATCCTCAACTATTTGAGATGTTGTTCTGAGGGATAGGGCTACGAGGGCTCCTTCAATTGGAGGGAGTATCTTACGTATGAACAATCTTAACCTGTGATCAGCTATAACTTGAATGGCTATACATAACATTTAATGATAGATTAATAAATAAAATTAAAAATAAATAAAAAAAAGTGTAGAATAGTCGGATGTAGTGAGTTATAGGATTGAGGAGTTGGGCTATGTCCAAACTTGTTTATATGTTCAATGAGGGTGATAGTACCCGAAAGGACCTGTTAGGTGGCAAGGGGGCTGGTTTATGTGATATGACACAAGGAGGATTCCCTGTTCCTCCCGGCTTCGTCATTACTACAGAAGCCTGTCGGAAATATACCGATAACGGCCGAAGTGTTGGTAAGGGACTTATGAAGGAAGTCAGGAAGAACATGACGATGGTTGAAGGACTCACGGGGAAAACCTTTGGGGACGAACAAAAACCTCTTCTAGTATCTGTACGATCGGGTTCTGCAGTTTCCATGCCGGGTATGATGGACACAATTCTGGACCTGGGCTTGAACGATGCGACAGTAGTGGGCTTGGCTAATGTGACTGCCAATCAACGTTTTGCTCTCGATGCCTATAGACGTTTTATCGCGCTTTTCTCTAAGATCGTGCTTGGGGTGGAAGATAAACAATTCAATGCACTGCTGGAGAATGTTAAAAAGCGTAAGGGTGTTAAGCATGATTGCGAACTTGATGAAATGTCATTAGAGACCTTGGTTTATGAGTATAAGGAAGTCTGTAGAAAGGAAACCAAGAAAGAGTTCCCTTCGGATGTAAACGAACAACTCGAGCTTGCTATTAAGGCTGTTTTTGATTCGTGGTCTAGCCGCAGGGCAATTGATTATAGACAGAGATTTAATATTACCAAGGAGATGGCCGATGGTACTGCCGTCAATGTCTGCTCAATGGTATTTGGCAATATGGGAGATACTTCGGCAACTGGTGTCTTGTTCACCAGGGATCCTTCCACTGGGGAGAATATCCTATATGGGGAGTATCTAGTAAATGCTCAGGGGGAGGATGTAGTTGCAGGAGTAAGAACCCCTAAACCTATAATAGAGATGAACAATGAGATGCCTGATTTGTATAAGCAACTCATGCTTATGCGAAGCACATTGGAACAACGGTATTCCGAAGTACAGGATTTCGAATTTACCATTGAGAATGGGAAGCTCTATATACTTCAGACTCGTAATGCAAAGATGGGCCCGGCTGCTTTGGTTAGGACCTCTGTAGATATGGCAAAGGAGGGTGTTCTAACGCGTGAAAAGGCCATTCTCAGGGTCAAGCCGGATGTCATTGAGCAGATTATGCATAGGCGCATAGATCCACGAGATAGGTCAAAACACATTACTCGAGGTATTTCAGCTTCTCCCGGGGTTGCAATTGGTAACGCAGTCTTTGATGCGGATGAATCGGCTCGAAGGGGGAGACTTGCTCAGAAGGTTATACTCATCAGGACGGAGACGAATCCTGAAGACATTCATGGGTTCTTCACTGCCCAGGGTATTCTAACTAGCCGTGGTGGTAAAACCAGTCACGCTGCTGTTGTCGCTAGGGCAATGGGCAAGCCATGTGTGTGTGGAGCAGAGGCCATATCTATTGACGAGGAATCCAGGGTCGCCACTATTGGTGATGTCAAGATAAGGCAAGATGATCTGATAACCATTGATGGAAGGACCGGTTCTGTGTATCTGGGTGAGGTGCAGACTATTGAGCCAGAAGTATCCGAGGACTTATTTGAGTTGTTGAAGTGGGCTGATGCCGTTAAGACTCTGGGTGTCAGGACTAATGCTGATACACCTGATGATGCAGAGCTCGCCTTGAGATTTGGGGCCGAGGGTATTGGTCTGTGCAGGACGGAGAGAATGTTCAATCTGAACAGCAGACTTCCTGTTATGCAACGAATGATAATGGCCAATACTCAGGAAGAGCGAATGGAAGCAATTGGAAAGATGCTTAAGATGCAAAGAGATGATTTTCTCAGGATATTTCGAGTAATGCAAGGACGTCCTGTGACTATTCGATTGCTGGATCCACCACTGCATGAGTTTCTTCCAAAGATTGAGGATATCTCCAGGGAGCTAGAGACGCTTAGGGAGCTAAAGGCAGTGCTGAGGAAAGTAGAAGATATGCCGAGTCTCTTTAAAGCCCTACAGTATGGATCGTCAGACGACAGAGCAAGATCTGGTGATATGACCAATAAGAACAGTGCACTTATAGAAAGTGAATTGATAGATACGCTTATAGATGTGAAAGAACATGCCCTGGAGAAAATCAATTCCTCTGCAGAAGTGAATCCCATGCTTGGGCATAGAGGCGTCAGAATTGGTATCACCTATCCCGAGATATATGAGATGCAGATACGGGCAATACTGGAAGCAGCAGCGCAGGCATTAAATGAAGGCATAGAAGTTTGCCCTGAGATAATGGTGCCGCAGGTGTGTACTTCTCAAGAGCTGAAATGGGTTCATGATATTGCTGCCAAAGTGGAGCGTGAGGTTCAAAAGAGCACTAAAACCAAAGTGTCCTACAAGTTCGGCTCGATGATCGAGGTTGTTAGGGCTTGCTTGCGCGCAGGTAAACTAGCGGAGATCGCGAGCTTCTTTTCATTTGGTACTAATGATCTCACTCAAGCAACCTTTTCGTTCTCCCGGGAAGACGCAGAGAACAAATTTCTGCCTCTATATAATGAACGGAAGATCCTGCAGACCAATCCATTTGAGATATTGGACCAAAAGGGGGTGGGGCGGCTTATGTTGATGGGTGTGGAGTGGGGGCGCAAGACAAGAAAGGATCTCAAGATTGGTGTGTGTGGAGAACAGGCTGGGGAACCAACCTCGATTAAGTTTTGTAACTGTGTCGGTATTGATTATATTAGCTGTTCTCCGTATCGGGTTCCGATTGCTAGACTATCTGCCGCACAAGCTAAAATCGAAGCAACATATCTCTAACCGATTCTACTGATGGTTTAGTGGATAGGTACGAATCTTAGTTGTTCGTGGTCTCAAATCAGCCCCAATATTATCACCAGCTGAATTGAATATGTGATTCTCTTTAACTGCGTGGGTGTGACCTTGTAGTTGATTACCCGTAACCAAACAGGATTCAAACGTTCGTACTTAAGATATTGCCTCTATGGTAGAGAACAAGATATGGATGGCGAAGCGAGCAGTGACTGTTTACACGAATTGCTTTTGGAGATACAATACCATTTAATCGTGCGGGTGTAACTCAGCGGCAGAGTGCTTGCTTCCCAAGCAAGACGTCGAGGGTTCGAATCCCTTCACCCGCTTTGTTGTTTTGTTTTCGACATTATCCTTCTGAGGGCTAGGTTCGATCTTCTAAAGCAGCATGGTTTCTTAAAACATCTTCGTATTCAAGAGATTGAGCTATAAATCTATCGTTGCTATCCTCATATGCTGAACTCTTAGGATGAATTATCTTGATTTCTTAAGATTGCTACTAGCTTTACGCTTTGCACTAGAGTCATACCAGTATCACCAGTTATTCCCACCGGTGGTTTCGTTGGAATTCTTTAAGAAATAGTGATAACAGAAAAAACTAGAGGTATAGGTATCTTTTGATAAATTGACAGGTGTCTCATATCAGGGCTTAAATTACGTTAGTTCATGTGCGCCATGTAAACTATAGCTAGGTTGGAGCTGCAGATCCAGCCTCATATATGGAGGTATGATGAGAATGAGCCGATTTGCTGTCATCCTGATTATGATACTGTCCTGTTTGTTAATTAGTTCTCTCCTCGCTCCGCTTGCTCTGGCGGATTGGAAAGAAGGAGATTCTTATAAGATGCACTTCCCTCAACTGCCAGATGAGGATGGGTGGGATGTTAATGCAACTTGGCCTAATATTCTAGCCGATGATTGGCGATGTACTGAAACCGGTTGGATCAAAGATATCCATTTCTGGGGTTCATGGAGGGATGGGATACCGGGTGATATAGAATTTTTCCATCTGAGCATTCATAATAACATCCCCGCAGGGACCATAAACTATAGTACACCTGGTACCGAATTATGGACATATGATGTTCCTATTAACCAGGTAGAAGTCATAGGCCCTATACAGGCAACTCAGTTAGAGGGGTGGTATGATCCCCCTGAAGTATCAGCTAAAGATCAGAGTGAATACTTTCAATATAACGTAATATTACCTGAGGATCTATGGTTTTTGCAGCAGGAAGGAGAGATTTATTGGCTGGACATCTCTGCACGTGTTGTGCCAGATCCCACTGGGGTAGACAGGCTCTGGGGATGGAAAACTGCGGATACCTCAAGTTATCCGGATTTAAATAGTCACTTCATGGATGATGCGGTGATTGATAGCATGGTGAACCCAAGGGGGTGGGAAGAATTGATAGATCCCTATACAGATGAATCATTGGACTTAGCATTTGTGGTAACTCCAGAATTACCTGCTGTTGCCCTTTTCTCTGTTGGAGTTGTGGGAGTGCTGGGGTACTTTGGTTTTAGACGATTCAGGCGCAGATCCATGATGTCATAGATAGTATATGAAACCATAGTTAGCCATGCTGAATTCTATCGTGTTGTGGTTAATATAGGACCATTACAACCAGGTTCTTTGAGATTCGGTGAAGATTTGGGCCCGATGCAGCTGCATCGGGCCCAATCTATAATATACAATACCTTACTGCTTCGAAATGGTCCTCTCGACACTAGAATGACTGCTAAACCTTCCACACCTTCCGCAATGTCTTAAAGCAAGAGATTCATTAAAGATAGAAAAGTAGAGCATTAAAAGCTAAGGAAAAAAGACGATCATTCATTTGCTTTGCATTGTACCAATGATTGGTTGAGTAATATAGCTCCCGACAGAGAAACTAGAGGTAAGAGTACCTTAATAGTAATTGACACGTTAAATGTGAGAGCAAGTAGAATTAATAGTGTTGATATGTCATGTGACATAACCAGTACTGGTCTAGAATCGGACAGATTATCAGATGGAGGTTTGATGAAACGAGCAACTTCTAGAACTATATGTATTCTGTTGCTAGTCAGTTTAGTGTGTGTCTCTGTATTCATACCTATCGCTGTAGCGGAAGGTAATGATGGTACGGCATGCACTGTTGATATGCCAATGATTAACAAGGTGGAGCAACAAAATAGCCACTCCGCTTGCCCCCAATCCCTGACTGATGAATGGGAATGTTCGGAGAGTGGTCCGGTATCTGCTGTCTATTTTTGGGGCCATAGCAATGGAAATTTGGTTGATGACATAAACGGTTTTCATCTGAGCATTCGGCAGGATATCCCTGTTGGTGATCCGTGTGATCCTTGTAGTTATAGTGTCCCAGCTCCTTGGACTGATTGGGAATTGGATGTCCCATTTGAAGATGTGATTGTGAATGACAACGGTAGCGTGAGTGCAGATAGTATATCGAGTACTGCATGTGGACAATGCGAACCCATGTCGAGTGAATCACAGTTCAAATACAAAATCCTATTGCCTGAGGAAGATTGGTTTTGGCAAAGGAGTGGGGTAACCTATTGGTTGAACATCTCTGCCTGTGGAATGAATGATGGATGCTGGGGATGGGACACGGCACATGTAGTGCAATGTTCTGATGATTGTCAGGAACAGAGCGTGGAGAATGCGAACACGGTGGCCCATCTCAGCGATCCCAAAGATTGGGAGGACCTTACCGCTCCTGTCAGGGGTGATGAAATGAATATGGAGTTAGTAACTTCACCAACTCCTGAACTGCCGACTGCACTTCTAATGGGTTTAGGTGTGATGGGATTGGCGCTTTGTATTGGATTCAGGAGGGTGAGGAGAGGTGGGGTTACACTTCGATGACTGTCTCCTTTTGTTCACTAAGATCTTGCATATATAACATCCGCCCTGGCTAGATGATGTTATATGCGGCGTTACTTTAATTGTCCGAATTAGCACCTTATAAAACAAACAGCCCCTATGCTTCATAATAGGGGCTGTTTGTATATTAACTATTGATTCCTGTGTCTCGTGCGTAGGAACAAAAAAGATGGTATCCCAATAGTAGAGCTATTTGATGTAATTCTGCTTGGCAGTAGAGGGACATCTATCAATAATCTCTCGTAGTACTAACAGCTTGAGCAATTCGATCACGCACTTGTTCTACATACTCCTCGTCCCTATAACGCATACGGGGCCAAAAGAAACCTTTCAATCCATCTCCCTTTGTTCGAGGAATGACATGGATGTGGAAGTGTGGGACACTCTGACTAACCTTATTATTGATGGCTATGAATGTCCCTCCTGCTCCCATGCTGGCTTCTATCGCTTTTGAAATTAGTTTAGCGTTTGCGAACAGAGGCTCCATTATATATGAAGGAATATCTGTTAGTGTCGCGAAGTGTTTTTTTGGTACAACCAGGCAATGCCCGGCAAATACAGGGCGTTTGTCCAGGAATGCAAGTATGACATCATCTTGATACACAATATATGCCGGTGCGTTTCCAATTGCTATATCGCAGAATATGCAGCCACTTTTTTCTTTATCAGACATAACTATAGTTATCGCGTGATTGAGTCCGAGAAATTCCTCAAGCTAAAGTGTATCACTCGGGTACATATGTTTTGTAACCGTTCACCAGAGCAGGTTTTATATTAGAATATCACCCTGGTCGTTGAATAATAGCTTCGGTTTGATCCTGTTTAAAACCAAGGCTAAGACCTTGATGTGAAATGAGGATCAGATACGATTCCTCCGGTTTATAAACATTTTAAGGCAGATTCAAAATAGATTAAGAAATCCACCGAGACTGGGTTAAAGACAGCATTGGTGAACGGGCACTATGTTTTTATAAGTTAGCTATGTTATTTGTCATCGTGAGTACAATACTGGGATTATCTTTAGACTAAAAAGAGCAGTGTGAACACTATGCTACTACGTATTTAATGTATGCGCGTTATGATACGGCATTGTAATCTGTTAAACAACAGTATTACACAATGTGGGATTTTGAGTAGTTTACGATTGATAGCTTCAAAGAAAAAGGGGGTGTATACACCCCCTTTTTCTTTGTTGGGCTATTATGAAGTTTGCTTTGTGGTTAAGATGAACCTGACTACCATTTCCCAACTATCATGTAGGGGGTTGCTAGTCAGCCTTTACCATTTCTCTAATTGCTTTTGCTGCCTTTCCCCAGGTTTGTTCCTGTAAGTGATCGTCAATGCGTTCTAGGGCTCGAATGGCGTTATCCATATCCTTATCAGACATATCGCCAATTCTAAGTGGGCATGGATTTCCGTTTGAATCAAGTAAGAGTTCCTCTATCAAGTGAGACAGGTCTTTCTCATCGTGGTTAGTGGCTACAGCCTCGGGGGCACGAGTAGGTGTTTCTGGAGCGCTGGTACTTTCTGGTAGGACAAGCCGAGATATTAGGGGCAGTTTGTTGAGCTGATCCATCTCAATAGAGGCTTCTGCCACGGTTTGCCATGTGTCATCTCCAGGTCGCTTTACCATACGGGTGCGAAGGACATGCGCTCCGGAAACTGCTACAGCGCAAACCGCCAAAGCTGCCGCCGAAAGGTAGAACCAAGTCCAATTGATGTCGTTTCCGCTGGTAGAAGGGGGATTGAAGGACTCGATGGGCAATCCTCCCACTAGTGTACCGGCAACTCCTCCAGTGGTAACCGAGATATCTCTGGCACCTATTTCGGCACTATCCTCTAGGGTAATGTTGGCTGTTATTTGGGTTGCGCTATCGACTTCCCAGCTATTCACTGTTACCCCGGTACCAAATGTGACATTCGAAGCTCCCGTGAAGTTAGTGCCTATGATTACTACATCGATGGTATCACCTGGATTAGCAGAAGTAGGGCTCACAGCAGTTACTGTGGGTGGTGTGATCACCGTGAATTGATTAGATAATATGCTAGTGCCTCCCTCGTTGGTGACCGAAACATTTCTTGTATCGATTGTAGCGTAGGGATCGACAGTGACATTGGTTGTGATCTGGGTTGAGCTGTCCTCCGTAAAGCTATTTACGGTTACTCCAGTGCCGAAGTCTACAGTACTGACATTTGTAAAACCAGTACCAGTAATAAGGACATCCATTGTCCCCCCTTGCGCTCCAAAGGTGGGACTTATCGCGGATACAACAGGCGTCGCTATCTTCACTGTAAACCCATCTAATAGCGTACCAGTGCTACCAGATGTAGTAATATATGTCTTGAAGTACAAATCTGCTCGGGTGGTATATCCAGTATTCCATGTTGAGCCACCATCTGTCGAATAGCTATACCTTCCGTCCTCATATGGGTCGGTGACGGTGTCATATAAGAATCGCACGTTGTAATAATTGCTATTATCCAATACTTCCGCAGACTTGACCACAATGGCATATTTCTCACCGGCGGTCACGCTTATGGGGGATGCAAAGTCAAACTCGTATTCTGCATACTCCAATGAGGAGATCTGGTTGGCATCTTTAGTGGTAGACGCGTAGATTGTAGTACCAGGAGTGTAATCTACTGTACGATCTCTTATTTCCACTTGAATAGCAGGAGGACTACCGTATCTTCTCAGTGTTAAGGCAATCTTAGTGAGTGTGCCTGTTTTACCTATCAGGAAGGTTTGTCCTCTAAGATAGTCACTAGTGCCGTCATTATAAATCGCATGACCAGAGCCTGTACCTGTTTGGCTCTGGTCAAGGGTTTCTGCTGTGGGTGTGGTGACTGTGATATCCCTTGCTCCGAGGTCTGCAGCAGAATCGATGCTGATATCTGCAGTAATCTGAGTATCCGAGTCTACAGAGAAGTCTGTCACCGTAATGCCTTCTCCAAAACTTACACTAGTAGCACCAGTGAATCCACTTCCAGTGATTACAATGTCTTCTATAGTGGATCCCCTTGAACCCGATGTGGTGTCTAAGCTTTCTACTGACACTGTGTTAGCCATGACTGATTGAATTGGCGCAATGAGGGAAATGCTTACTGAAATCATGGCTCCAACTAACAATAGTCTGAGTAAGTTCGTTGTTTCTCTGATCGCCACATGCCTACTCATTTCCATTGCATGCCTCCTTTTGGACTTCGATGGAATCGGTGGCTATAGCTACTATCAATAGAATTCCCCCAACCAGCGCATAGCCTGTCCCATCATCCCGTTACAACGAGTTTAATATCTAAAAGTTGAAGAATCGGTAAATATTGTAAAACGCATGGTTAAACGACGGTAAAGTATTCGCATGTTTTTTTTATATTGAACTATCTATAGTTATCGGTAGTTCAATTGAATCCCGGAGAGGTCTCTGTATATTTATGATGTATGATGATGGCGGCAAGTATTGCCGATATAACGGCATTGTCGACTACTGATAGTAATCCTAACTAAAATCCACCACTTCAACCTTATCCTGCTAAATCTGAATTGGCATCTTGCTGTTTAAATGCATAATCAAATAGACTCGTATGATATATGGTGTGCTGATGTGGAATTCTATAGTTATGATCTTCGGAGTTGTAGGATGAGGAAGTATATATGAATGAGGGGTATAGGCCAAGGGAGATGGCCGACAACACGTTTCTTGACGGAACTACTCTTAGGGGATAACATATCTTACAATAGCTATGGTGTGGATAAGATTTGTCATTTCGCTATACTTTTCTTGGATGGCCTGATGAGAGCCCTTGATCATTCCAAGGTACTTAAGGAATATTAGGTAAAACCATCGAAAGAGCCCTGGGGAATGTACCAGGGCTCTTGCTTAGTAACAAACCATGTATCGTATCCCGTGATGTATGGAAATGATGATCATGTATTTAGGGTGACAAGCATGGGTAGCCGTCGGAAGAAACGGAGGGCTGAGCAGCGGAGGATTGAGAAAATCAAGGAGCGTACCAAGGTTTCTCCATGGTGGATTGTCGTTATTGTACTTCTGATAATAGGATTTGGTTTGATTAGAAGTCTACCGTAATTAGTATTGATGTCTGATTGAATGGATATCGACTATAAACCATTCAATTGTGCTTCTTGGTGGTTTTAATAACGGATGATCTGATTTTCTGATACGGATTGTTTGTTACTCGGTTTTTCAGAGTAGAATTAGTGATTGGTTATCATGGAAGGTGATTTTAATCGACTGTTCGATAGTTGATCTAGATTGGTTTTTTGGAATTACACATAGTAGAAAGAGTTCTGAATCAAGAAAGGGGGAGGATATGAAGAAAACCAGGATATCTGAACTACTGGGTATCGAATATCCATTGATTCAAGGGGGGATGAACTGGATTAGTAATGCTGAACTAGCAGCTGCCGTATCGAATGCTGGTGGACTTGGCGTAGTGAGTCCGACTGCCGCAATGGATGTTTCGGATAGTCTCACTGAGAATCTACGCAAGCAGATCAGGAAAACTAGTGAACTTACTGATAGGCCGTTTGGAGTTAATCTGCCTCTCATGAATCCAATGTCCAAAGACCTGGTTGACCTAGTGATAGAGGAGAGAGTTGCTGTAGTTACCACATCTGCTGGAAATCCCGCTACTTTCACAGCACAGTTGAAGGCTGCTGGTATTAAGGTGCTACATGTAGTGGCTTCGGTTAAGCATGCCAAAGGTGCTGAGAAGCATGGAGTTGATGCTGTAATTGCTGAAGGATATGAGGCTGGCGGGCATAATGGCTTTGATGAATTGCCGACATTTGTTCTTGTTCCTCAGGTAGTCGATGAGGTGAGTGTCCCAGTCATTGCTGCAGGGGGGATAATGGATGCCAGAGGGATTGTAGCTGCAATGGCATTGGGTGCAGAAGGGGTTCAGATGGGCACTCTATTCATAACAACCCGTGAATGTGTTGCACACTTGAGATTCAAACAAGCCGTGGTGGAGGCGAAAGACACAGGCACTGTGATAACTGGTAGGAAGGTTGGTCCAACTAGAGGAATCAAGAATCCAGTCGCAGACAAGGTGATGGAGATGGAAGGTGCAGGTGCTTCAGTGAATGATATTCTCACCTATGTCGGTTTTGCCAGGTCAAGACAAGGACAATTGGAGGGGGATTGGGAAGAAGGTGAGATGTACTGTGGAGCTGGGGCGGGATTGGTTAAGGGTGTAATTGATGCCAAGGAAGTGATGGAGCAGCTAGTGTCTGGAGTCCCAGGTGTAATTAATGAACTCGCTTAGTATAGCTTAACCAAATGAGTGTTAATATACCAGTTCCACTACCATCTTTGGTAATGAATTTAGCAGACAAACGTTTATAGGTTGTTTCTAATTGGTGTTGCCTTCTGCCCCTGCCCCATTAAGCCCTGGTCTTCTCTCGTTGAATAAATATGAGTGGATAGTTCTTTTGTTGTAATAGGAAAGGATTGGGGTAAATCGAATAGAAGATGGGTCTTAATTGCTTCGAACAATCGTGTGACTTGAGTTACGTGCAAGCATTATGAGGGCGAATGAGTTTAGACCTCATAATGGCAGGTTGTCGATTGAATCTTGGGATCGTAGGTGGGAGTCATCTGTTTGTTGATATAAGGGACTAGTCATTCAATGTATGAAGTGAGGATATGTCAATGCCTGTAACGGGTTTCATAGAAGGTGAGAATACACTTCACATTAAGCAATTGGAATTGAATGGTATTCTCTGGGTTAACATAGAAAGCCCCACATCTAACGAGACCGAGTTTCTTGCTCAAAACTATGCTTTTCATCACCTGGATCTAGATGACTGTTTGAGCCGGATACAACGTCCTAAAGTGGACGAATATGAAGAGTATCTCTTCATCGTGATGCATTTCCCTCTCTTCAAGAAAGATGCGCGGGTGACTGTACCGAGCCAGCTTTCCATCTTCATTGGAGAGAACTATTTGATAACCTTGCATTCTGGAGAACTCAAACCATTGGTGAAGTTATTCAGGGATTGTGAATTGCATGCTCAGTCTCGTCGAGAGAATATGAGAAGTCCTGGATACCTTCTGTACCGTATCGTGGACCGTTTGGTAGATTATTGCTTGCCAATACTTGGTAAGATTATGGAGAATATCGAACAAGTGGAAGATGCCCTTTTCTCGAGTCGGAGAACACGAGAGACGGTGTATCAGCTATCAGTACTTAGACGAGATATAATATCGTATCGGCGTATTATATGGCCTATGAGGGCAGTAGTAGCTTCTCTTGAACGCAGGACGAACAGATTTACCGATGAGGATATGGAGGCCTATTGGGGAGACGTTGTAGACCATGTAGACAAGATTTGGGACACTTTGGATGAATGTAAGGAGATTATCGAAGGATTAAACGATACTAGTAGTTCTCTCTACTCCTTCCGAACTAACGAAGTCATCAGAGTCCTAACGGTTATATCCACCATCATGCTACCATTAACAGTAGTTACTGGATTCATGGGGATGAACGTTCCGCTACCAGGGGGCTCTGTAGGTGTCACAAACTGGATGCCATTCAGTATACTGCTTGCCACTATGCTTTGTGTTATTGTGGGAATGCTTGTATATTTCCACCGGCGTAATTGGATTTAGGTTGATAATTCGTTCATTTGGCAGCCGTTGTTTGTTTGCATGATTGATATAAAGAACGAAATTAGTAATAAGATAATACAATTATACTCTTGGCTGCGTCCGCATGATGCTGTACAAAAACAAACTTGCTATTTGATTGGGAGTAACACCAGCGACGAAGCAATCTCAGAAAGGCGACATGACGAAACACGCGATATTGCAACGCTCCGCTCCTAAGAAACTTGGGGTTTCTTTTCCTAATAACCCGTTTTCCTCACGGGTCCCGTGCTTGCAAGGACAGGCGATATTTGCCCGATAAACATGTGTTTCGGAGCTACGGCAATAATCATATAAAATGATATCAGCGATCAAAATCGTTCCAATATCACTGTAAAGTGATGACTTAAGTATATACTAACGGTGATCCAGATGAGGATGAGCGAGCTATTCTATAGTATTCAAGGGGAGGGTATCTACCAAGGTTTACCCACTGTCTTCTTACGTACGCAAGGTTGTAATCTGGCTGTTATCCATGGTGGGTGTGTTTGGTGTGACACAAAATATGCCCAGTCAAATCATGGGGGTGAGGATTGGACACACAGTGCAATTATCAACAAACTGGCCGACTATCCATGTAATAGGGTTTGCCTTACAGGTGGTGAGCCGCTGGATCAATGTGATAGCCTTATCCTTGGCAAACATTTGAAGAATATAGGTTATACCTTAGATATCGAAACTAATGGGTCTGTCTTGATTGGTGACAATGCCTCTATAGCAGATTGCTGGATTATGGATATAAAATGTCCATCTTCGGGGATGCAATCCCATAATTGCTTGGATAATCTGAAGTTGCTAAGAGAATGCGACCAAGTGAAGTTTGTTGTAGCCGATGTCGGTGATATCGAGTATGCTCAATCTGTTATGGACTCGCATCCAACTAAAGCTCAGATTCTATACAGTCCGGTTTATGAGGATTCTTTGCTCTGGCTACAAGAGCTAGCAGAACATGTGAAGAAGATCCCTCGGGCCAGGCTATCTTTACAGCTTCACAAATTCATTTGGGGCCAGAGTAGATATGAAGGCAGTGATATTACTATCTGGAGGACTGGATTCAGCCACGACAGCTGCTGTGGCTAGAAGCCAAGGGTTTGGACTCTATGCCCTCACTTTTGACTATAACCAGCGGCATAAGAAGGAACTCTCATGCGCGCAGAAGATAGGCCATTCACTAAGTGTGCAAGATCACCAATTTATTGAGCTGCATTTGCCTAAGTTGAACTCTGCCTTGATAGACACAAGCATTCCGATTCCTAAAGGTCATATTCGTCAAACTATTCCTGAAACATATGTTCCTGCGCGTAACTTAATCTTTCTCAGCATTGCAGCCGCTTATGCCGAATCGATTGGTGCCATAGACATATTTGTAGGTGTGAATGCTATAGACTATTCAGGCTATCCCGATTGTCGGCCGGAGTTTATTGAAGCCTTTCAAACCGCGTTGAATACTGGCACCAAGGTTGCAATCATGGGCAAGCCATTTGACATTCAAACTCCACTGATCAATCTAACCAAGGGAGAGATAATAAGATGGGGAATATCCCTGGGAGTCGACTATTCTCTTACTTGGAGTTGCTATCAAGGGGGTGAAAAGGCTTGCGGTGAATGTGGTAGTTGTATGCTCAGGCAGAGAGGATTCCAAGAGGCAGGTATAAATGATCCACTTGAGTACTGCCATGTGCCCTAAGTTTATTGCCGATTGCAACGTTGGGAAACTGGCTAGATTGCTTAGAATGATGGGATATGACACATTGTTCTTTCGTCACATTGAAGATTGTGACCTTGTTGATATCGCGTTAGAAGAACATCGTATTATATTAACCAGAGACACTCAGATTGCGCTCAGGAGAGTAGTAGTGAGTGGCCAGTTAAAGGCCATTCTATTAGATTCTGATGATCACAAGGAACAACTACATCAATTATTAAAATTGATGGGCCTGAAGTGTGATAAGACACCATTCACACGATGTTTGGAGTGTAATGACTCTTTGGTACCCAAAAGCAAGGATGAAGTTAGTCATTTAGTACCCCTCTATGTATTACATACGCAGACAAATTACATGCAGTGTCCTTCTTGTGACAGGGTGTATTGGAGAGGTACTCATTGGCGAAATATGATTGAGGATCTACAGAAGATAACTACTGACAGACTAGACTGATCACGCTTTGTATAAAACAATCTAAATCGGATCCCTATGAGTATAGATCTGACTTCTCAACTTAAAAAGAGCTTTTCTCCTGAGATCTTGGACATTATTAATATGGCAGGGGAGATCGCCAGAGATTGCGGGTTTCCATTGTATATGGTTGGTGGTGTTGTACGGGATATAATGCTAGGGAGACGCAATCTTGACCTTGATTTAGTGGTTGAGGGAGACGCTATACAACTGGCAACACTCTTATCCAAGACTAGCAGGGGCAAGATTCTGGTTTATCCTCAATTTGGTACCGCCAAGTTCCGCTGTCCACATATAACATTAGACTTCGCGACTGCTCGAAGCGAAACGTATTCCCAACCTGGAGCTCTGCCGACAGTGTCTCCGGGATCAATAGAACAGGATTTGCTCCGTCGTGATTTTAGTATCAATGCTATGGCGATTGCGCTTGATATCGATCATCTTGGCGAGCTGATTGATCCTTGTGGGGGCGAGCGCGATTTAAACGATGCTGTTATTAGGGTGCTCCATGGCCAGAGCTTTATTGATGATGCCACTCGTATCTTGAGGGGCATACGTTACGAGCAAAGGTTGGATTTTCATATTGAACCTATTACACAGGGATTGATGATGAGGGATGCGGCAATGCTTGCCACAATGAGTGGCGCTCGAATACGACGTGAGCTAGAGTTGATCTTCGATGAGAATAAACCAGAGAAACCATTGAAGCGTGCAGAGGAACTAGGCGTAATTACTTATATATTCCCTTTGCTTCGTGTAAACGATGGTGTGTTGAGCAAGCTGCAGGGAGATCGTCATAGAGGTCTACCTGTACCTCATGCTGTTTGCTTTTCGCTTCTTGCACATGGATTGAGTCAAGATGATGGGGATGCCTTTGTTAAAAGGCTTAAGTTCAATAAGGAAATCTCCCGTGCAGTGAAGGATACCATAAAACTGGTGGAGCAACTCTCTTTTTTTCACGATCCTCTTGCTCCCAGTGATGTCTATGAACGACTGCGGGACTACTCTAATCATGCCATCCTTACGTGTGCACTTCTGTCTGAAAGCAAGATAGCTATAGACCACCTCTATTTATACTTAGACCGGCTCCAGAACGTTAAGACCATATTGGATGGAGAAGCATTGAAACAGATGGGGGTGCCACCTGGACAGGTCTTGGGGGAGGCACTTTGGGAGCTCCTACGTGTCAGATTGGATGGAAAGGTAGAAACACGGCAGGAGGAAGAGGCATGGATGTCGCTATGGATTCGTGATCACGCATTGGGAGGGTGATGTTGGAAGAAATATGTTGTGTATGCAGGGAACCATTGGATGGCCAAAACTATTCGCAATGCAATATCTGCGGTGGGCATTTTCATATGGCATGGTCGATCACAGCAGAAGTGCCAACCTGTGGTAAGTACCAGTTGTATGAACGCTCCGGTGTTCTCATGTTCTTATGTGAGGGCTGTGCTGAGAAATTCCCTTCACAGATGACATGAGAATCATGTTAAGATCAATATTGTTGAGGTAAGTGTGAGCTGATCATAGAAAAATCATTGGTCTTACATTTCTGCGAAGTGAGTACCAAATACCAGTACACCTGATGAAGTGTGGATAGATTCAAACAACGATGCCACAAACGGAGGAATTGGTTAGTGGGGTACAGGGTGTTTTGTTCGATTACATCTGGATCCAGATAGCATTACCTTGCCTTGTATGGAGTAGTTGGCTATAATGACGCAAACTTAGATGGTGTGATCATTAAGCGTTGTCAGGTTTGTCGCTGTATGTTTGGGGCATAAGACGAGATTTGCCTTAGTTGGGTGGCGATTATTTTAGGAGTGGTGCCCCTGTGCTTATTTATACAGTTAGTAGGTAGGGTAGAGATAGTGATCTTAGCGACTGTAGCATCAAGGAATATACATGAGTAATATCAATGTGGCGATTGTAGGGGTAGGTAATTGTGCCTCATCGTTTGTGCAGGGCATTCATTATTACAAGAACGTGAGGGATGAAACTCAGGTGCCTGGTATTATGCACTCAAACGTTGGGGGATACTATATTGGTGATATTAGGGTGGTGGCTGCTCTTGACATAGACAGGAATAAAGTGGGAAAAGACCTGTCCGAGGCTATTTTTGCCGCACCAAACAACACCGTAAAGTTCTGTGATGTACCCCATACTGGGGTGAAGGTAGAACGAGGGATGACTCATGATGGGTTAGGCAAATACCTATCCCGGATTATCACAAAAGCCAATGGTGCAACTGTAGATATTGTTAGACTCCTCAGAGATACAGAGACGGATGTGGTGATAAACTATTTGCCCGTGGGTAGTGAGAGTGCGACTAGATGGTATGTAGAACAGGTTCTCAAAGCAGGGTGTGGTTTAGTGAATTGTATACCTGTATTTATATCTCGAGAGGAGTATTGGCAGAAGCGCTTTGCTCAAGAAGGATTACCTGTTATTGGTGATGACATAAAATCACAGGTTGGGGCTACTATTACTCATCGTGTGCTGACTCGTCTCTTTCAAGAAAGAGGTGTCAATCTGGAACGGACATATCAGCTGAATTTCGGTGGGAATACAGACTTCTACAATATGTTGGAACGTGAGCGTCTTGAATCTAAAAAGATCTCAAAGACCAATGCCGTAACCTCTCAATTGGATGCTCAGATTAGTGGTGATGATATCTATGTTGGACCTAGTGATCATGTTCCTTGGTTAGACGATCGGAAATTCTGTTATATTCGAATGGAGGGACGCACTTTTGGAGACGTGCCTTTAAACCTGGAATTAAAACTAGAAGTATGGGATAGTCCTAATTCAGCGGGAGTAGTCATCGATGCCATAAGGTGTTGCAAACTAGCTATGGATAGAAAATGGAGCGGCTCAATGGTTGGTCCGAGCGCCTATTTTATGAAATCACCTCCTATACAGTATACAGATGAGCAGGCTCGCGTGATGGTGGAGGAATTCATTTCTGGAGAAACAGCTGAGACACTTCCTCCTCGATCTGAGGATCCCTCGAGCATTGTTCAGGCGTGAATAACGTATCATATGAGAATAGCATTAGTCTCGCCTTATGACTACGCCTATCCTGGAGGAGTGAACGCCCACATCTCTCATCTTGCCCAGCACTTAAAGCATAGAGGTCACTACACAAAGATATATGCCCCCTGCTCTAAGAGACGGCCAATGTATATGGAGCAGGGGATTGTGCCTCTGGGCCACATGGTTCCTATACCTCATAATGGATCAACAGCTCGTATTACCTTATCCTGGTGGCTGATGCCTAAAGTAAGGTCAATACTAGCAGCCAATGATTTTGATGTAATCCATGTCCATGAACCCCCCTGTCCTTTGCTTCCCTGGCTGTTTCTTTGGCAATCAAACTCGATCAATGTGGGTACGTTTCATTTTTATGGGGAGAAATCTATACGCTATAGGATGGCTTCGCCCACACTGATCAGGTCCGTATGCGGAAAACTGCATGGTAGAACAGCAGTCTCCATTCCGGCAATGGAATGTGCCAACAAATATGCACCTGGAGATTACAGACTAATTCCCAATGGTATAGACCTTGGTCACTTTTCTAATCATGCAGTCCCAATTGAAGAATTATGCGATGGCAAGACCAATATCCTTTTTGTTGGTCGGTTAGAGGGGCGAAAGGGCGCATCATATCTTCTCAAGGCATATGAGCAAGTCAAGCAGGAAGTACCAAACTCTAGGCTCATCATGGTGGGATCGGGAAACAGACAGCGTCGTGCTTATGAAGAAGAGATCAAGGACAAGAAGATAAAGGATGTGATCTTTACTGGTTACGTTTCTGATAGTGAACTTCCACGATATTACCGTAGTGCGGATATCTTCTGTGCTCCGGCTGTAGGTAAAGAGAGTTTTGGCATTGTATTGTTGGAGGCGATGGCTGCAGGGAAACCTATTGTGGCTTCCGATATAGGAGGGTATGCTAGGTTGATTGAGCATGGTACTGAGGGTTTGTTAGTACCTCCCAAGGATAGTTGTGGATTAGCTAAATCCCTGGTCCAGCTTCTCAGGAATGAGGACCTACGACTTCAAATGGGCACATATGGTCGAAAAAAAGCGGAGAACTACAGTTGGGAAAGCATAGCTGATCAGACGCTCAACTACTATATTGAACTATTGGGAGCTAATGGGGGGAGAGTCCAATAGACCTTTCGGACATCCGTCATTCAGCAGGCAAACGCCTTGCAGATCCTATAGTTAATCTACTCCGTCGTACAGGTATTACCCCTAATGTATTAACTGTCTCCGGCTTCTTAGTCACCCTATCTGCTGCATGTGTAGTGTCATTTGGTTATTTGTTTGCCGGTGGATTGCTCGTACTATTTGCAGGACTGTTTGATCTACTAGATGGGGCACTTGCTCGAGCCAAGGAGCAAAGTACTAAGTTTGGGGCATTTTTAGACTCAACTCTTGATCGTATTTCCGAAGCAGCTTTGTTCTTTGGACTGCTAGTTTTCTACTACATCGATGACCCAAAGACTCCAGAAGTGTGGCTGATATATCTTGCTTTGGCCGGTTCTCTAATGGTTAGTTATACCAGGGCACGTGCAGAGGGTCTAGGCTTGAAGTGTGAATCAGGAGTGTTCACTAGAGCAGAACGAGTGGTGCTGATGGCTGTAGGACTACTCATTAATCAGATGCTTTTTGTGCTGGTGATCCTGTCGACTTTGACATGGATTACAGTGATCCAACGCTTCCTCAGTGTGAGAAAACAGACGCGAGGATAATCTAGTTAGTATAAATTCCTAATTGGATTTTGTCAGGAATGACTCTAAACAAGGGGATATCGTGACCAAGGTGTACTTAGCTAGTGACAAGAACTGCAACTAGATGAGGAACAACCAGCGCAGGAGCTAGATCCTGCTACAGGCATTGCCATTCCGCTAGAATCTTTAGAGAAAGATGCACAAATAGAAGGTATACGCTTAGACATTACTTGACAACAGGGTGAACTGGCATCTTCATCGGCACGACTTAGAGGACGCAACAACTCGAATCTGGAATTACATGTGGAGCAACAATACTCATATATTGGCATATACTTTAGTCTAAGTCATTTGAGAAAGTCAGTCAATACATATGCTGAGTAAATAGTATAAGTATGCTACAATTTCAGCTAGATAAATGCTGTCAATAGCAATAAACGATGCATGTGGGTATAAACAGGAGATATCATGTATTAGGAGAACAGCATATCGATCTTCATCAAAACATACTGTATCTATTGGCAGGGGAGGCTTAAGCCTCCCCTGTGAGGTGAACTGATTCACGCCATAGCTTCACTTATTCAGTGATTCCGAGACAGTCAAGAGCGGTAAGCCTTGCTAGTTGTTAGCTAAATCTGCTTCCTTGCTTCAATCTCTGCTTTTCTGATCTTCCAGAAAGCAGGTTTCCTCTTCTCCATAAATGCTTGGGATCCTTCTTTCCCTTCTGGGGTGTCAAAGTAGTTGGGATATAGGGTGTTGTATTGAATGCCGAGTTGTGGTAACGAATCTAACATTGTGTCGAAAGATGCCTTCAGAATCTCAACACAACCTGGGCTCAATGTCAGTATCTCTTCGGCCCATTTGTCTACTTCCTGCTCTAATCTGTCGAGGGGGACAACCCTATTGGCCAATCCCATATCTAGAGCTTCTTGTGCGGTGTATCGTCTACATAGCATCCAGATCTCTCTCGCCTTCTTTGCCCCCACCACATGCACAAGATATGGCATGATGTATCCGTCTGCTGGGCTGGAAACCCTAGGGCCGTTTTGTCCAAAAATGGCGGTCTCTGCCGCTATCGTGAAATCACAACAATATGCTAGATGGTGTGAACCACCAATACAGTATCCCTTGACCTGTGCAATTACCGGCTTGCGGCAGAGCCTTACTAAACGGTTAGCAGGATACTTCCACCAGAACTGTTCTCGTAGGCCCCATGCTTCCCATTCTACATCTCCGCCCGTCCCAAAGTGTTCTCCCATACCCGTCAATACAACTACCCCAATCAAAGGATCGTTGCTGGCATCATAGAAAGCCTTGAACATTTCGTCCATTGTATGATTTGTAAATGCGTTATATTTCTTTGGTCTATTCACTGAAACCCTAGCTATACCACCTTCAAGTTCCGCATGGTACTTCTTTTCGTATACAATGTCCGTAAAATCAAGGCCTTCACCCTGCACCATCTCCCAATCGGTCCATGCCATTATTAATAACCTCCTTGTCTCTGCAACTATGAGATGTTGTATACTACTCAACTATGATTTACTTAACTGCACCTTTTATAAAACAGGATCGATCTGCTGAATATAAGTATTACTATGCTCTCAATATCCAGCATGCTTAAATACCTTTAGCTTCTTTGAGGATATATATCTTATGATGAAGACCTCCAGATATGCCTCTCCATACTTTAACTTGAATATTCTATTGGTACAGCAATTTCAAAGGTAGAATAGATCGATTGCTATTCTATAGAGTTTCGCGAAATATTAAAGACTTCCAATAACTGTCTTTGCCTCTCGTATGGTTTTCAACACTGTTGCAGAGTCTATTTCAGTCAGTTCGGTGGGCAATTGACCTTCCAGTCCCGCTAGTTTCGTCCAGGTTGGAGAAGCGTACATTGAAATACCCTTCTCCTTGGCTTTAACAACCAGCTGGCGTGTATCGATTTGAACACCCTGTCCACTTCCTGCTATAGGTAGTTCGAAAGTCGCTCCAGCCTTGGCCATCTTGAGTCGGATATACTGCCCGGTAAGAGCAGGGGACCACTCTATAGTCTCTCCAGTCAGTGCGACTAAGGCTGCTTGGGTGAATAGAACGCCCACATCCGATCCTTCATTCTTAGCTTCCATAGCTGTTATCAAGTTGTCAACAATCGAATTAGCTAATGCATCTTTACATATAAACAACAAGTCCATATAATCCTCCTGTTTGCTTTGGAATATCACTATACGTAACCGTTACCCTGCTCCTTGGTGGTTCTCCTATATGTAGGAAGAATCTTGGTAGATTCTTCTGGCCCCTCTCATCGGACGTCGGGTATATTCTTCGTTTAATCATCGGCTACTATGTAGTAGAATAGAACCTATTCGCCTTTACTGGGAGGCTAGAGAGACAGTCTCGTCACTATCCACTACGACTGAAGGGACCCTGTAGTATCCCTTTGCCAAAGTGGGGATCCATAGGGTCGTTACCTTAAAATCCAAATCCCCCTTGCCCCCTTTACTAAAGGGGGATTTAGGGGGATTATCGGCCCGATTACATTTAAGTTAGCGCCTATGAAGGGGGGCCTTCTATGATTCGTTTCAACCATTCCTCGCCCAATTGGATAGAAATGCTACGCAACAGTTATTGTTTTTCGATAATGGCAACTACTCATAGTATAAGCCGATTGACTGTAAGAAGATTTCCATCATAGTTTAGTACGGTATGGCAGCTTTACCTATTAGCTGTCGGACTATTACTAGCTTCATAATCTGAGCTGTACCATCAGCGAATTCGAATCCCATTACATCACGAAGTCGCTGCTCTAGTGGAGCTTCTTCGCTATAGCCTACATGTCCATGGAGTAGCAGGCAATCGTGAACTGCGTTAAAAGCCACCTCGGGACACCACCACTTCACCATCGCAGATTCCTTTGTGTGAGGCATACCTTGGTCTTTGAGATAAAAGGCTCGGTAGCAAAGGAGCTTAGCTGCCTCAATACGAGTAGCATGCTCTGCGATCTTGAAAGAAACGCCCTCAAACTGGGCTATTGGTTTGCCAAAAGCCATTCTTTGCTGAACATTAGCAATAGTCTCTTCGACTGAAGCCTCGGCCATGGCTATGGCAATTAGGCCCAATCCTACACGAAGGTAGTCTGTTGCCCCTCCAAAGATGTAGAATCCTTGACCTTCATCACCAACACGATATTTGGCCGGAAGACGCACGCTATCCATAAAAATCGATGCAGCTGCTGCAGGTTTCCATCCAGTGTGGGGAATGGGTGACTTAACTATACCAGGAAGGTCCATGGGAACCCAAAAGGCTGATATTCCCTTGTGTTTGAGGGAGGGATCCGTTTTGGCGAAGAAGATGCATGCATCGGCAAATGCTGCGTTTGTGATGGATATCTTTTCTCCGGTGATAATATAATCATCGCCGTCTCTTACTGCCACCGTTTTCATTGCTGCGGCGTCTGAACCACTATCTGCCTCTGTTACTCCAAAACAACCCAGCTTGTCTCCCTTAATCAAAGGAGGTAGCCATTCATCGATGAGGTCTTCTTGACTCATAGACAGGAATGTATATGCTAGGCCTGGTATTATTGGCATGAGACTAGCATAGAAATCCACCTTGCCCATCTCCTCCATTGCTATACCCATAGAGATCCAGTCTCCACCTTGCCCTCCATACTTTTCGGGGAGACTGATCCCCAGAAGGTCTGCAGCAGCTAACTTGGCGATCATTTCTCGATCGGGCTCGTGCCTCTTGGCCCTCTCCTTAGCTCCTGCTGGCAGTTCCTGTCGAGCGAAGTTACGAACCTCGCGACGAAACATCTCCTGAGCTTCTGTGAATCCAAATCCTCCCATGATGTCATGGCTCCTTTCGCTTGTTGACGTCTTGATATTAGGTCGAGGTATTTCTTTGCCTATCAATAGGATGGCAATAAATCAATAGCAGGCCTGAAAAGTTTAGCGTTCAGGGGGGCTCTATGCAGATATTATGCATTCTAAGGCAATTACCACCAAGATTCACTACTATATGCGATAGTAATAAAGACCCAGTGTAGCAAAAAGCATCTTGACACTCAAGGAAATATGATTGTAACTCCATGTGTTGTCGTTGCTCATTCTACATTTGATCATTGGGGCCATGATAGTAGACTGTATCACAATCTGACATTTGGCAGATCCATCATGTCATCCCAGACTTAGAGATTGTTTCACAATATAAAATACCAACCAGATTTACCATGTCATTGCGAACCGAAGGTGAAGCAATCTTCCTCATAAGAAGAGATCACCGTGTCGTGCTTCCGACTAATCGTTAGAACCCCTCTAAGCAACTGGAGGTTTCTTTCAATAATAACCCGTGTGCGTCACAGGGCCCGTGCGCACAATGACAGAAAAGCAGGTATTATGATTCAGTCTCTAGGGCACTAATTTGGGGATGACTATTGTGGCTGATACTGTAAGCGCATTGGAATATCTCGCTCAGATAGGTATTCCTTGACTTGTCTAATGGAATAAGTGCCGTAGTGAAAGAGGCTGGCGGCGAGGATTGCATCTGCTTTGCCTTTGACAATTGCGTCGTAGAAGTGTTCAAGAGTGCCTGCTCCCCCGCTGGCAACAACAGGAACTCCGACTGCGTCAGAAACAGCATTGTTGAGCTCAAGATCGTAGCCATCTTGATGTCCATCACAGTCCATACTCGTGAGCAGAATTTCCCCTGCTCCCAATCGGACTGTTTCTCGAGCCCATTTCAAGACATCGATACCAGTCGGATTACGGCCTCCATGTGTATAGACCTCCCACTTGGATCGTTTATTCAGGGATAGAGGTCCTTTTTTTGGAGGATTTGCATTCGAGTTTGTCCTTTTTGCGTCTATTGCCACCACGATACATTGATTACCGAACTTGGTTGCACCTTCCGATACGAGATGTGGATTTTGTACTGCAGCTGTGTTGAGCGAGACCTTATCTGCGCCGGCTTCAAGGATTCTGCGTATATCATCGACTCCCCTGATTCCACCGCCAACAGTGAAAGGAATGAATACCTGCTCAGATACTCGTTCCACCATATCAATCACGATACTACGTTCGTCCGAAGATGCTGTGATGTCTAGGAAGACCAATTCGTCGGCACCCTGCTCATCGTAGATCGCAGCCAATTCAACCGGATCTCCTGCATCGCGTAGCTTTACAAAGCTAACACCCTTAACCACCCTACCACCCGTAACATCCAGACATGGGATTACGCGTTTAGTTAACATATATAATTCATCCTGTATTCTATGCCGTGTTCCTATTGATGTATTGATTCACACCATAAGTTTTTCTTAGTTGCGTCCCTTGGATATTGTCGCTGGTTGCGAATTTTAGAAAGTTGTCTAGCATTTTTAATCCGAACCATCCACTTTTTTCTGGATGGAACTGAGTAGCGATGAGATTCTTATGTATAATCATGGCACATAAATCGAATCCATACTCCGTTTCTGCTGCAACAATAGCGTGATCATCTGGATTGACATGATAGCTGTGAACAAAATAGAAATTGGTCCTATCTGGTATACCATCAAATATAGGGTGCTCAATCTTTTGCTTGAGTTGATTCCAGCCCATTTGTGGTACTTTTAGGCCAGCGGGTAATAACCGTACACTGCCTGGTATAAGCCCCAGGCACTGGTATCCTCCACTTTCTTCTGTCGAAGTTAGCAGGACTTGGAGACCGACGCATATACCCAGGAATGGACGATTATCTAGAATCACCTTCCGAATGGGCTCAACCAGATCAAGATGTTCAAGACTGTCCATAGTGTCTCCTGCTGCCCCAACCCCGGGGAGTATGACAGTATGAGCTGCCATAACCTTATGGGGATTGTTGGTCAATTCGGCATTGTAGCCAAGCTTAGCCACAGCTTTGACTACGCTGCGTAGATTGCCTGCTCCATAGTCGATTATCACGATTTTATGAGAGATTGCCTGTTTTCTCATGTTTGTGTCCTAGTAGGCGGAGGGTAAAATAATCCCTTCCATGGGAATACCTTACTCGTTAGGCCTGCTTATCAATACTTGACGACTTGAAAACCAAATCACATAGTTTGACTGTTGAATCCAAATTAATCAAGTCAACTAGTGCAGTTAGCTATTATGAGCTGGGGAATTAATGCGTGTGTTATTTGTTCCATTAGATCTTTAAAGGCTATGTTTCTTGCCACCAGTAGTGATGCTTTCTTCTGGAAATCCAACCTTCTGTGCCGTGTTTCTTGATGAGTTTCAGGTGATATTCAATGTTCGGATGGATCTTCTTAAGTAGCTCCAGATGCTTGCATTCACGAATACAATCACACTCCCAACAACCATCTAATCCTCGGCAAAGAACACATTCCCTGATCGCACAGTTCTTTTTACATCCACCTTCCCTGCATGGAGTGTTGCATTCAAGTTCTGCTATCGCTCGCATCACATCAATAAACATTTCGTAGTGTTTGAATACGTGATTACTTTGTGATTTTAGACTTGCGTATTTATCAAATTGTAGCTCAGATAGCATCATACTTAAATCATTTATCGTAGAATATAGCTTTTGATTAGCTGGAATGCAGTCAAGACAGTATAGCCCACATAGCGCTGTGAACCTTTTGCTCATATTTCACTGCTTCTTTCCGTAACGGATATCGATGTATAACCGAGTATATCAAGATATCACAAAGGATATCCTATAGCAGCTCACTATACAATCAAGATGACTTCCTATCGAAGTTCATGGAAATTCGTATATATTTAGATAGGGTCACTGATGTTTAGTTGGTGTTTTGCTATCAAGTCTGTTTTTGTCGATCTAGCTCCATGCAGGCATTTTTGACATATGTTCCTTTGCTGCTGCTTCGGCAGCTGCCCTCACCATCTTCTGAGTGGTCATCATGATATTGACCATTCCTTCTAATACCTCGGC